>JAJYGU010000434.1 GCA_021784975.1 Planctomycetota bacterium | reverse complement strand
CGCCACGCACATGGTCCTGGTCAGTCTGACCATCTGGTTGCTGACCATGCCGCTGGTGATGGCCCGCTTCCATCTGTGCACCCCGGTGGCCGTTTTCATCAACGCCGTGGTTTGGTTGCCGATGGCTTGTGCCTTGCTGAGCGGATCCGCACTGCTGGCGGTGGGCGGGATATCTCCGGCCTTGGGACACCTGTGCGGCAGCTTCTGTAATCTGAACCTGCGGCTGCTGGAGTGGTGTGTCACCGCGGCTCGGCGCATCCCGTTCGGCAATTTCTGGCTGTCCGGGCCGGATGATTGGTGGCTGATGGGGTTTTATGGCGGGCTTGGCGTCCTGGCCGCCTTTCCGCGGATACGACGGCGCCCAACCGCCTGCATGCTCCTCTTGATCGGCTGGATCGCGGTTGGGGTGTTGCCGTTGAGCTGGCGGCGCCATCCCGAACGGCTCAACTGTACATTCATCGCCGTGGGCCATGGCACCGCGGCGGTGTTGCAGCTTCCCTCGGGCAAGACCATGCTCTACGATGCCGGGCAGTTCGGCGCCCCGTCGGCGGGCGTCCGGGCGATCTCCGGCTTCCTTTGGTCGCGCGGCATCCGCCGGCTCGACGCGGTATTCCTCTCACACGCCGACGTGGACCACTACAACGCCTTGCCGGGCCTGATGGACCGTTTCTCGGTGGGAACCATCTACGCGCCGCCGGGCATGTTTCAGGGCGACGGCCAGGCAATCGCCGCCCTGCACGCGATCATCGAACGACATCGCTTGCCCGTGCGCTGCCTGCGCGGGGGCGATCGAATCTTGGAAGGCGGCGGCTGCGCGATCGAGGTCTTGCACCCCTCCGGCCGCCATCGTTCAGAAAGCACCAACGCCAACAGCCTGGTCCTGGCAGTCGAATTTCGCGGCCGGCAGATCCTGCTGCCCGGTGATTTAGAATCGCCTGGCATGCAAGGACTTCTCGCCCAGCGACGGCGGCACTGTGAAGTGCTCATGGCCCCGCACCACGGCAGCCGGCAGAGCAATTCGCCCGAGCTGGCCCGCTGGTGTACGCCGTCCTGGGTGGTCTTCAGCGACGACGGCCGCTGGAACCTGCCGGAAATCGACGCCACCTACCAGGCCGTCGGCTCGCGGACGTTGCACACCAACGACTCGGGGGCGATCGAAGTGCGGATCAACGGCCACGGCGTCGAGGTCAGGCCGTTTGTCGGGCGGACACCGTGACAGTTATGCCTGTTGACGTGCGAAGCGACCTGCCGCTGGGCCGCCCAATAGACATGCCCGTCCTCTTATCGCACCTCCTTGTCTTCCCCACTTGCAAGGACTTGCCTGTTCAGTTCAGGGGTGCTATCAATGGTCGTTGGCTCGCGGGACTTCTTCCGAAGACTGCAAGGACCTTCAGGCCGATGGAGAAGCAAATGCGGAATCCCCGTGTGAGACTGGCGGTGTTCCTTATTGTGTTCACCACCGGTGTCGTTTTCAATCTCGTCGGAATCGGGTGGTTGTCGACCTTGGGAATTGCACTGCTTCTTCTGTCGGGGGAATTCTCGTCGTATCAGAAGAACCAACCGCGCTCTTCGGTCTTGATCCCCGTGCTTGCGATTCTGGTGTACTTTAGTTGGCTCGGTTGGGAAGCGTCCGGGAATCTTCGTGCTCCGCTGCATCTGGATTCTTGGATTGTTTTTGCTGGTATTTGGTTGCTAGGCATATCGTACGAAGGTTGGTGCTTCTGGCAAAGAAACGTCCGAACGGACAAAACGGGGACAAAACGGGACAGGTCGGATTAAGTGAGAATAGGGGGAAGTAATGGCTCCCTACACCGCCAATATCGGAGCTGTCATCTATCCCGTTCCACGCAACCAAGCCGAATTCCTGGCAGCACGCGGAAGAAAGGCGTAGAATAGAGTGAAGGTCCGCGAATTGCTCAAGCTCTTGAATAGCGATGGTTGGTGGATCGAACGCTCCCGGGGCAGCCACCGTCAGTTCCGCCATCCGACAAAACCGGGGACTTTGACTGTTTCCGGTCATCTCAGCGACGATGTGCATCCGAAGACCTTGAAAAGCGTGCTGCGGCAAGCGCAAGTGGAGAGAAACCTATGACCGAATACACCGTCATCTACGAGCGCGGCCCGCGAAACTGGTCGGCCTATGTTCCGGACCTGCCGGGCTGCGTTGCGACCGCGAAGACGGCCCGGGCCTTGGAGCGAAAGATTCGCGAAGCGATCGAGTTTCACATCGAGGGCATGCGCCTCCACGGCGAAATCGTGCCGGAGCCGACGATCCGTGCGGGTACCGTCGCCGTCGCGGTCGGATAGTCGGTCGCTTGTCTTTAGGGCGTAAAAAGCGGGGCGGTCCTCGTTTCTGCCATCCTTGTTCCGTGCCATGACGGCAGCCGCCGACCGCTCCCGTGGCGACTGTGGTCTCGTCGTCTGTCCACGACTCAAGTCATGCCGGACCATGCTCTTTCAAGCAACGGCAGGTAACAGCGCACCGTGCGGTCGGCAATTTCGCGGGCAATTTCCTCGTGGTAGAGGTGGGAGGTCATATTCCGGTCGTGCAGCATGTTGAGCCACATTTCCTCATCGGCGGCGGCGATCAAGCCGAGTTGCACGGCCGCTTGCAGCGCTTGCCGCGGGCTGGCCGCCGTGATCCCCTGGGCGGCGGCAATTCGCTGCAAGGCCTACCAACACTGCTCGAAAGTAAACTCGAAGGCTTGGATGACGCCGGCGCGATCACGGTCGTTCGCGATCGGCAAGGCCGCGAATTCTCGCAGCCGCGCCAAGGCCTTGGCAAAGTTGTCAGTCATCCGGTAGCCGCTCAGGGGGACAGTCCCATTTTTGCGGCGTCCTGCCGCAAAAATTGGGACAGTCCCCTTCGGCTGCTCATAAAGGATGATCCCTTCCTTGTGGATTTTCTCTCGCAGTGGTTCCGGCGCCTCGTTCCAATCCACCAGATCGACAGGCAGCAAGGTTAGCGCAGCGTCGTCGAAGTCGGCCAAGAATCGCAGCCATTTGACGCGGCGGTCTTTGGGGAAAACTAAGGCCAGATCGTAATCGGAGTGCTGCCGCGCATCGCCGCGGGCCCGCGAACCGTAGAGAATCACCCTGTCGGGATCGACGGCGCGAACAGCAACTTCCACCACGCGTCGAATGCTGGCGGGAAGCGCCGCCTCGGTCGTTGCCGTCGCTTTGTCGCCCATCGGACAGCCTGTCTTGAGAAACGTACCGCGCTTGTCTATGCTATCACACCTACGGAAGCACCGAAAGTTCGGGAAGAATGGTCCACAACCTATTCCCTACAGGTCTTCCAGACCTCCAGGCGTTCCACCTAATATGGTGGTGTGCTAAGACGAAAGGCAGGTTTCCTGGCTTTTCGGCGCAACCCTCTGTCGTTCCCCAATTGCATTGCGGCCGAGGTTTGTTACACTAAAAGGCTTAGTAGTTGTGGTTATCAAATCAGTGGAGGTGGAGTTTCAGGAGACAAGGTGGGAGGAATTGGCTTCCCGTGGAGGCATCACGAGTCATTTGAAGTGGAGTGTCGTGGTATCCGATGACCATTACCAAAGAGCGAAAGACAGAACTGATTGGGGAGTTTCGGCGGTCCGATGGCGACACCGGGTCCCCGGAGGTCCAGATTGCCCTTTTGACATCCCGGATCAACGCCTTGACCGAGCACTTGCAGGGTCACAAGCGGGATTTTGCCTGTCGGCGCGGCCTGTTGATGCTGGTCAGTCGCCGGCGGCGGCTCTTGGATTATCTCAAGAAGGTCGATCCTCAGCGTTACCTCGACATGCTTCGACGTCTCGACATCCGCAAGTAGCCGGGCCGCGGCGACCTCTTCGCCGCTCGGCATGATGCGGGTCTTATGCGGCGCCCACGGGAGGCAGCTTTCCGGGTTGCTGCCGCTGCGCAGTTGCTGTGCCGCCCCGTCTGGAAGGAACTCCAGCGCAAGTGAAGGTAGGAGCAAACATTGAAAGTACGTGTTGAACGCCAGATCGGAGCCTCGGTTCTTTCTTTCGAAACCGGCGAACTAGCCAAACAGGCAGCCGGGAGCTGTCTGGTCCAATATGGGGAAACAGTCGTGTTAAGCGCGGCTGTGTCGGGGCCGGGCCGGCCGGGCAGCGATTTCTTCCCGCTGACCTGCGATTATCGCGAGCGGGTAGCCGCCGCCGGCAAGTTTCCCGGCGGGTTCTTGAAACGCGAAGGCCGCCCCACCGTCAAGGAGACGCTCACCGCCCGGCTGATGGATCGTCCTATCCGCCCGCTCTGGCCGGACGGATTCCACGACGAAGTGCAACTGCAGGCCTTCGTGATGGCCAGCGACCGGCAGACTGACGGCGACGTGCTGGCGATGAACGGGGCCTCGGCCGCCTTGACCGTCTCGCCGCTGCCCTTTCAAGGTCCGTTAGGCTCGGTCCGGCTGGGCTACATCGACGAACAATTCGTCCCCTTCCCGACGCACGATGCCTTGGAGGACAGCGACCTCGACCTGGTCGTCTCGGGCAGCAAGGATTCGATCCTCATGATCGAAGGCTTTGCCCGCGAGTTCCCCGAGGATCTCATGGCGGACGCAGTGGTCACCGCCCACGGATACATCCGGCAGATCTGCGAAATGCAGGAAGAGCTGGCCCAGAAAGTGGGCGTGCTGAAAAAGCCGTTTGAGGCGACTTCGCACCACGAGCTCTACGAGACGCTGCGAGCGAAATATTACGATGCCTTCCGGGCGGCGAAGATGACCGAGGGCAAATTGGCCCGTGCCGAGGCGTGCGACGCCTTGAAGCAGCAGGCGGTGGCCGCGATGATCCCGGAGCCGGAGGCCTCCAATGCGATTTCCCCCGAGGCCTTCGCAACCGCCTGGGAAGCCCTGGAAACCCGGGTGGTGCGCGATCAAATCCTCTCGGGCGTGCGCCCCGACGGTCGCGACACCAAGACTCTCCGCCCAATCGCCTGCAAGGTCGACCTCTTGCCGCGGGTGCACGGCTCGGCCATGTTCCAGCGGGGAGAGACCCAATCGCTGGTCACCGTCACTCTGGGCACCGGCCGCGACGAGCAGCGGGTCGACGGGCTGATGGAAGAGTACACCCAGAAGTTCATGCTGCACTATTATTTCCCCTCGTTTTCGGTGGGTGAGTGCCGGCCGATCCGCGGGCCGGGGCGCCGCGAAATCGGACACGGAGCCCTGGCCGAGCGGAGCGTCAAGCCGGTCCTGCCCGATCCGGAAGACTTTCCCTACACGATCCGCATCATTTCCGACATCCTGGAGTCGAACGGCTCCAGTTCGATGGCCAGCGTGTGCGGGGCCACTTTGGGTTTGATGGCCGCCGGCGTGCCCATCAGCAACCCCGTGGCCGGCATCTCGATCGGCCTGGTGAAGGAGCCGGATCGCTATCTGCTGCTGACCGACATCATTGGCGATGAAGATCATTTTGGCGACATGGACTTCAAAGTGGCCGGCACGCAGAATGGCGTGACCGGCATCCAGCTCGATCTGAAGATCGCCGGGATCAGCGAGGAGATCATCCGGGCGACGTTGAAGCAGGCCCGCGAGGCACGGATCGAGATCCTGCGAGCGATGTTGACCGCCATTGCCCGGCCGCGGGCAGAAATCTCGCCTTGGGCACCGCGGCTGCTGCGGACCCATATCGATCCGGAGAAGATCGGGTTGCTCATCGGCCCGGGCGGCAAGACGATTCGAGCCATTCAGGAGGCCACCGGGGCGCTGATCGAAGTCGAGGACGACGGCTCGGTGACCGTGGCTTGCAGCAGCAGCGAGGGCGCCAAGGAAGCCATGGGACGGGTCGAGGCGCTGACCGCCTCGGTGGAGATCGGCCGGATCTACGAAGGCCGCGTCACCAGCGTGAAAGACTTCGGGGCGTTTATCGAGATCCTGCCCGGCAAAGACGGGCTGTGCCACATCAGCGAGCTGGCCGAGGATTACGTCAACAGCGTGGCCGACGTCTGCAAAGTGGGCGACATGCTCAAGGTCAAGGTGATCGCCGTCGACGATCAGGACCGGGTGAAGCTCAGCCGCAAACAAGTCCTCCGCGAGCAGCGGGCCCGGCAAGACGGCAGTCCGAGCAAGAGCGAACGCTAGGCGGAGACATGTCTCTCCATCGCCAGCCGAGCCATGAAGAGCTCCATCAGCGGCTACGGGAGCAGTACGCCGAGATTGCCCGGCTGGCTGGTGGGTTGGCCCACGAGATCAAGAATCCGCTTTCGACCATCCGCATGAACATGGAGTTGCTGGCGGAGGACTTCCGCGACTCCGACTCGCCCCGCGACCGCCGGGCAATGCGGAAAATCGAATTGGTGGAGCGGGAATGCCAGCGACTGCATGACCTGTTGGACAACTTCCTCCACTTCGCTAAGGCCCATCACCTTAACCTCCAACCCAGCAATCTCAACGCCCAGGTGCGGCAGGTGCTCGACTTCTACCGTCCCAAGGCCGCCGAGGCCCGCGTGGAGGTCGTCGACTACCTGGCCGGCAACCTGCCCATGGTGCTGTTGGATCGCGAGGCCTTTCACGGGGCCCTGTTGAACCTGGTGCTCAACGCCGAGCAGGCGATGCCCAACGGCGGGCAGTTGGTGGTCCGCACTTACGGCACGCCCGACGGCGTGGCCCTGGACCTGATCGACACGGGCGTCGGCATGGACGAGGCCACCCGCGAAAAGGTGTTCGACACCTTCTTTTCCACCAAGCGCGGCGGCTCGGGCCTGGGATTGCCCACGACGCGCAAAGTGATCGAGGCCCACGGCGGTCGGATGACCCTGCAAAGCGAACCCGGCCGCGGCACGCAAGTCACCCTCAAACTGCCCGCCCCGGCCCGCTTGCCGGCGGAGGAAAGCTAGCGTTTCAGCGTCTTCACCCAGGTCCAAAAGGATCGGATCAGACTGGTCTCGTCGGTTTGATCGCGGCGGGCGAGGAAGTCTTGCACTTCTTCCAGTGGAAGGAAGGGAAACGCCGGGCTGCGGGACTGTTGAGTGTACGTGCCGTCGGGCTGGAGCTGGTAGACCTTCAGCGATTTCCCGTCACAGAGCCATACTTCCGGCACGCCCAGATCAGCATAGATTACCAGCTTGTCGATTGAGCTTACGGAAATGTCAACCTCGATCGCCAAATCGGGCGGCGGATCGATAGTCGGGTCGAGGCGCTCCCGCCCGCGGACCATTGGCTCGTGGGTTACGTAGTAGCACTCGTCCGGCTCCAAGCCGCGCTCCTTCAGTTCGCTGATCAACGTCGTCGAGCCACCGCTGCGGATCGGGATGTCTAACTCCAGGGTCATCGTCTCAACCATTCGGCCCAACAACGTTTTTATCTGCTCGTGTTCATCGGACGGGGACACGATCTCAAGATATCCATGATCGTAGGTGAAACGCGTTCCGCGATGGTCTGTCTCGGCCAATAGCGCCTCAAAGGTGGACCAGGCCACATCTCTGAGCACAATGCGATGTTCTGATTGCAAGCTGCCTACGGCCATTTCAGCCTCACTCCGCACGGTTCGGCACCTGACGGTATTGTAAGTCGGCTACCGGCCGCCGTAAAGAAGATCGCGAGATCGGACTACTTTACTGTGAGATGGTCGATCCCCATGAGATAGCCCTTCGAGTCGGCGTGTTTCCCGACTGCCTTCAGTCGCAGGATGTGACGGCCGGCGGCCAGCTCGACCTTGCCTAAAGCGATCGGATCCGCCGGCGCGACCGCGGCGGCGTAGGTGTCGACCATCGGTCCCAGCTTCTTGCCGTCGAGGAAGGCCTGAATGCGCGCGTAGTCCCACGACTTGGTGTACTTCACCACCAACTGGTAAGTGCGGCTCTTCGGGATCTCGACGGCAATATCCAGCCAGGCGTTCAACCCGCTGGGCTGCACCCAGAGCTGATGCCCGTCCGAGAACTTCGCCGGATCGAGGTTCTGAGCCCGGTACTCGCAGCGGTGGGTTTTCACGACTTGCACCCACACCCCTTCCGCCGAGCCGGGCCCCAAAATCTTCGGCTCCCAACGGAAGTAGTCCAACTCGGCATCATGCCCCCGTGACTGCCGATTCGCACCGACGACGCGGATCTCAACTTCGCTGACGTTGGCCGGTATTGCGCCCAGCGGAAGCACCGACGGCCCCAGGCCGCGATCCTTGGCGTACAGATCAAATGTCGGACCGATGGGCTTATTGGCCACGAATGCCTGGATCATGCCGGCGTTGGGAGAAAGCATCGGCCGGACTCCCAGCACATATGGGCGGTCCGGGCGCTTGCCAAGACTGAGCACGAAGCCCTGGCCCGGCCGATCGGCATGGAACTCCAGCACCCGGCCCGCGCTCACCCCGGTCATCGGTTGGCTAGGGTGCGGCGGGGCGGCCCCGCCGA
The DNA here is from genome assembly GCA_021784975.1 of Planctomycetota bacterium. Classification (GTDB taxonomy): domain Bacteria; phylum Planctomycetota; class Planctomycetia; order Pirellulales; family Thermoguttaceae; genus JAJYGU01. The sequence continues at coordinate 2,417 of JAJYGU010000434.1, read as the reverse complement.
TGGTCCTAACGACGGCCAACTCCTCGGCCTCGATGGCGTCAGGAAATCGCGTCGCCGACTCAAGCTGCAAACAGTCGAAGATGGCGTGCCCCGCCGTGACCGCCACCAGGCCCATCCGATGCTCGCCCTTGCTGAGACATAGTCCGCCAAGTTCCAGCACGCCGGGTTCCGGCCTGGCCGCGATCGGCAGGCTCTTACCGTGGATCTCCAGCGAGAGGTCCGCAACGCCGGCCTCTGGGGCGGTGTGAAGCCGCGGGAAGTAAGCCGTGTTCGCATCGACCTTGATGGTGAACACGCCCAGCTTCCGACCGGCCTCAACGGCGCCGAAATCGAGGGCCCGCTCGCGGTCGAACTCATAGGGCCGCAAGGCGTCGGTCACGATCTTGGCCGCCCCCGACTTTACCGCATCCGCCATCAGCGTCTCCGCCTGTTGAGCGAAAGTAATCCCGAGCCCGTAGGTTCGCAGATTGGCGGCATTCAAGTCCCAGAAGACGTGAGGGTTGTACTGCATCGGCTTGGGTTTACCGTTCGGATCGTCGCCGCCGGTATACTTCACCCCGCGAAGTTGCTCGAAGGGCGGCGTCAACTCGGCTTGATACCAAAACGCGGTGGAACTGTAATCGTATTGACCCCGCGGTCCGGCGCCGTTGGGGCCATAGTTCTCGATGGTCATCCTCATCCGCTTGGCAAAGGGAATAAAATCCATGAAGTGCCAGCGGTAGTTGCAGGTGCGGTGTCCCTTCATCGACGAGGCGCCGAAGCTCGGCCCCGACAGGTAGCGGATCCCCCAGGCGTCGCCAAAATAATCTTCCGAGCCGGTGCCGATGTGCGGTGGGAAGTCATCGTCGTCGACCCACACCTTGTCGTCCCCCTCGCCCCACCAGCCGGCCAGCGGATGGTCGATCGGCATCGACACGCCTACAAAATGCCCGCGGCCGGCCGTCTCCAGGAACGGATAGTCGAAGGTCAGCGAATCGGGCTCGTGCCGCCAGCGGGCGAAGAAATAGGTCGAATCCGCGGGCAGGTTCGTTAGCGGCGCCCATTCGATTTCGAACTCCACTTTGGCCGGCATTTCCAGGTAGCTGGTGAGTGAGAGCTTGGCCGACTTGCGGAACGGCATGGGGAAGAACTGGTAGGCTTGGCCCTTCTGGCATCCGGCAATGACCGAACCATATTCCGCCGTCTCCCAATCGAAAGCGAAGAACGGTCCGAGCGGCGTGAGAATCTGCGGCCACGCAGCACCGTCCCAGTCGCCCCGCAATACCAGCTTGCGCCATGCGTAGCGCTGCTTCGACTGGACACGGGCACGAATGGCCCGGATCACTCCCGTTCCACTGATCGCACACAACTGCATAGTCTCGCCTGGCGCGAGAGTAAAGGACTGCGGGATGGTCTCCTGGCCGGGCAGTCGCGGCTTCGGATCGCAGCCGGGGTGCGACCAGGCTTCGGCAGCCGCCGCGAGGGCAGCCTGCTCTTGGGTATTCAAAGGCAGCCGAAAACTGACCACCGGTTGATGCTTGGGGAACAGTACGTAGTTGAACTGGTAGTACTGGATGTGCTTCTTGTCAGCGGTAATCCTGATATGCTTGGCAAAGGGGATCGGCAAGTAGCAATCGGAGGCCGATTGCGGCTTGTCGCGGCGATACACTAACGGCTTGATGAACGGCGGAAGCTTGCCGTCGAACAAGTCGGGGAAGTTCCACTGATAGGACGGCACCTTTGCCCCGTCCAGGTAGATGCGGATCTTGCCCATCGGGTTGGCCGACCAGGTGCGGTAAACCACGCCGGGGCCGTCGATGTCCATCATCACCGCTTCGCCGTCTTTTTCGACCCGCAGGTATTGGCCGCAATCGCCGTTAGCCCCCCACACGTTCTTGGAGTTGCGGTCCCAACTAGAGAACAGTCCGCCCTTGCAGCCGGTCTGCAAATGCGTGAGCCGGTCGAGGTCGGTTAGTTGATGAAGGACGTCTACGTAGGTCAACGGTTTCTCCGACTGCGCGGCGGCGCTGTGGGCAGCAATCGCCAGAATGCTCGCCACCACCAGGGCAGCCCCAATAGCTCGGCTATTGGGGCGGCACAGCCGCAAAAGGCTTTCTATCGTGTGACTCGGCCTATTGTGCCTGCGGCAATGGTCAGCGCGGAAATCTGTCATCGGCATGATGCACCTTTCGATGGGCTGGAGACCGGGTTGCCGTTCAATTCCTGGCGCACGCCGAGGAACCAAGTCAAACGACAGAAGTCCGATTCTATCTTGCCCCCTGAGGGAAAGAAATACGCCCCCCACAAGAATTTCCAATTGCTGGTGAAACTGCTCCAAGAACTAGGTTTTGTCGGAAAACGGCTAATGACACGTTAAGCGAAGGTATCGGTGGATGAAAGCCATTTTGAGCATGCCGGCGAAGTTCTTGGCGGTTTTC
>JAJYGU010000063.1 GCA_021784975.1 Planctomycetota bacterium | reverse complement strand
CGAGCCGGCTGACTCCACGCGATCATCCCGCTGCCTCCCCAATCAAATCCCCACTGCGGCCCACAACCCGCCCGAAATCAAGGCCGTTTGCATGCCCGCGGCCACCGTCGGACAATTTCGGGGGAAAAAACCGGTTTCGGGGGAAAAAACCGGTAAAAATTCGCCGATCAACTTGCGCCGACAAGCCGCGCGGCGGAATGCTTGCCAAACGCCTATCTTCCCGGCGTCCTGCTGGACTGCGCGAGCCCGGCTTCGCGTCCTAAGTACGATTGTCACCAGGGCAACTGTCATGGCGCGCCTCGGCAACCGCCGGAGGGCGGAAGGGGCAGGACGGAGGACGGAGGGTTGTGAGGCGAGCGTGGGCCGAACGAGCGGCCGGGGCGGCAGCGACGAAAAGGGGTAGTGGAGCGCGCGCCACTGGGCGGTCGCATTGCGCACCGGTTCCTATTCACCTCGGAGGACATTACACTGTCAAGACTGGTGCAGCTTCCGGTCACGATGGCAGGCTTCAGGAATGTCACGATCCACGATTCATCGCCTGCTTGGCCTGTTCCTGTCTAGCACGATCGTGTACGGCGTGCTGACCTATGGCGCCATTCGTTTTCCCGATTGTGCGGTTGTCTATCTGACGGCTGAATCGCTGGCGACGACCGGGAGTTTCGCGGTACCGCACGATTTGCCTACCTGGCCGGGCTTTGGATTTTCGCCGGGGCGCGACGGCAAGCGTTACTCTGTCTTTGGTCCCGGTTTGGCCGTGGCCGCCGCGCCGTTCGTACGGCTGGGGATGTTGGTCAACCAGACGAAGTGGTACGCGCGGGTGCCGGAATGGGTGCGGGTCAGCATGTACGTCGATGCGCGATTCACTCATTATTCGGCGCCTGGTCGGCGCCCGCAGGATCTCGCGCCCCACGCGCTTCGTTGGATAGTCTGTTCGCTCAACGTGCTGGTAGGCGCCCTGGGGGTGGCTGTATTTTTCCTCTTGCTGCGATCGTTGACCCACTCGGATACAGCCGCACTCTGGGTGTCGCTCCTGTTCGCCTTCGGCTCGCTGTGGATGCCCTATACGGGCACGTTTTTCAGCGAACCGCTGGCCACGTTGTTGGCCTTGGTGTCGTTGTATTTTCTGGTAGGGAACGAAGTGGCCTTGCGCGCCGGAAGCCCCACCCGCCGTTGTTACTTCAACACGCTGGCCGCGGGGCTGTTCCTGGGCATGGCGGTTACGGCGCACCTGACCGCCATGCTCTTCGTGCCGTTCTATCTGGCTTACGCAATCTATCCTTTCTTTCAGAAGACGCGTTTCGCCGGCGGTACCCTGTGGGGGACGTGCACGTGGCTAGCTGGCTTGGGACTCCTGCTGGCGATGTTGGGCTACTACAATTACATCCGTTTCGGCAGCCCCTTCGAAACGGGTCGTTGGGTAGATCCCGCGCTGGCACGAAATTGCGGATACGGTACTTTCGTGGCCCCTTGGCAAGGGCTTTACCAGTTGCTGTTCGGCAGCGGCAAGGGGTTGTTCCTCTTCTGTCCGGCGATTGCGATCAGCGTGCTTTGGTGCAAACGCAGTTGGCAGCAATATCGGTTTCTGACGTTCATGATCTTTGCCGCGGCACTGTTTCGCGTCGGTTTCATCGCCAGCCGCAGCGATTGGCACGGCGGCTTTTGTCTGGGGCCTCGCTATTTGCTGTTGATTACGCCGCTGCTGCTGCTGCCGCTCGGTCCGTGTGTGGCGGGCTGGCTGGCCGCAGGCAATCGCCGCGCGTTGGGGTGCTTCGCCGCCGGGGCCATCGTTTGTGCGATGCAGGCGGCCTATTTCTGTGTGGGCGACATCGACAATTTCTATTTCATGCTAAAGCTCGACTCTCTGCGAGCGCAGCGCCACATTTTTTCGGACAATCTCATCTATACAAGCTGGCAGATATCACCCCTGCTGCATTTGCTCGAGGCGCAGCGTAGCCCCGCCCTCTTGCAATTCATTCCCGTTGACAACTACACCTTGTTCGCCTGCTTGGCGACCTTCTGCGCCGGGGTGTTGGCCCTGGTGTATCGGAAATTGCTTCCGGCGCCTCTGCCACCGCCGGCACGAGCGTCCACACGCGCAGCGGTTGCATTGAAGAAGCGATCTAGGCGATAGGGAAAAAACCTATTGTCCCCTCTCCTCAGCAGAATATCATTGGGTCTGACCCTCGGAGACGACACGATGTCGCTTACACAATTTGCCGATACCCATCGAAACGTGGTCGCAACCATCCACCCATCTCGCCTGGGAATTGATCAGATTGGTCAGACGGATCGCATCCGCCATGCCCTGGGCGCCGCCCGTCAGATCCCGAAGGTGACGGAAGAAACCCACGCCAGGTACTATGGCTACCTGCTATCGCACCTCACGTTCCCGTTCGCCGCCTGCTACCCGCGGGCGAGGAACGCCGATGAGGAAGAGAAGTTCCGCTGCAACGTGCTGACGCTGCTTGATCCCGTCAACGACTTGGGCGACGGCTTTCATGGCATCTTCGCCAAGACAAGCCAGGGGGAGTACGAGATCAATCTGCCCTTGATCGAACTAGATGTGCCGCAGGACAGCCCCAATTTCCAGTTGATCGAGGATTACTGGTACTGGTTCTGGAATTGGCGGTAATTCGGCCGGCGGCAAGTCATTGGCCCAAGGGTGATCGGCACAGGGTATCGACGATCTTCTGGGTACGGAAGAATACCTCGGCGTTCATCGGACGGGCTGTTGCCTCCTTTCGTCTCCGCGGCCGGCGAGATCACTTCCCCTCGCGGTCCTCTTCGATCGCCATTTCGACCCGTTCCACCCGATACATCGTCTGGGTATTCGGATCCCCGCCGAGGACTCTTATTTCTTGGGCCTTGGTTGCCGACAATGCCGCCAGTGGGACCGTAAACGAGACCACATGGTGTCCCTCTCTTGTCGTTTCACGATGGAGAACCGCGCACGGCTTGCCGTTAACCAGCGCGCCAGGGACGGCAAAGGCTTGGTTCGCCACAGGCGCAAAATCGGACACCAGCCGGCACCTCCTGCCGCGGCCGGGCAGAGGACCAATCCGCATCGCAAATCGCAACTCTCTGCCGGTTGCCGGTAGCGGAGGTCGGTAGACTTCGCCTGGCGCCGTAATATCGCGATAGGTCATGCCCACCGACCTCGGTAGCTTCAATAGTGATTCAAGCGAAGACATCGCGTTCAGGGTGCTCTTGTAAACGGGCATCGGCCAGCTTGGATCTGAGTCCTGGAAGTAGTTGAACAGGTACACGGCGTCTGCGCCCCGCGAGAGGACGTTGACGGCGGCGCCCCTGGCAAGCGGCGGCGACACCGTTGCCGCCGGCCCGCCCGGAAACGGCTGGTAGCGGATCTCCAGCCCGCCGGCCAGCGCCACCTTCGACGTTCCGCACATCTGTCGCCACTGTTCGATCGGCATGTCGAACTCCAGGGTTGCCCAGCGGGGTGTGGGGACCAAGACGTCGACGAGGCCGTCTTGAACCCACTTGGCGACTTCCATCCCCAAGCCCAACGCCGTCTCCGGTCGCGACGGCACCCGGACGCCCAAGCGAATGAGATGCCCGCGCTTCGCGGCAGCAGCGTCCACGAGTTTCCGCATTTCGCCGAGCCAAACGGTCAGAATCGGGGCTCCTTCGCCCTCTTTGCCGGCGCTAAACAGGTAACCTTCCCGCATGAAGTCCAGTTCGAGACCGTCCATGTCGTAGCGATCGAGCACTTCGGCAACCAGGCTACGATAGAAATTGCGGACCGCCGGGTGGGCATAGTCCAGGCAGGTAGCGAAATACCCCGGGCAGTTCTTGCGGGCGTATGGCGGATTCTTCTTCCAGAAACTGCCGTGGAACGGATGGTTGGAGATGTCGTTGAAGTGACAGTCATTCATCCGCAACGTGATCCACGGTGAAATTCCATGGTGACGGCAGCGTGCCAACATGCGGGCCGGATAATCCACTCCCTCTTGATATACGGCCAACATGTTGTCAATGAGTTGCCGGTACGCGCGCACATCTTGTGCGGGAATCGGCGCCAAGAACGGCTGATGGTCGGGACCAGCCGGGTCATAGCCGTCCCAGTAGGCGTCCCAGACGCGGGTGCGATAGTTTGTCCGCCGGGCATTGACGCAACAAAGCAGCACGCCCGCCCCCGCCTCGGCCATCACGTCGACATAGCGATCGATGGCCTCGCCGGTCTTACCCTTAGGCAGCGTAGCGCCCCAGAAGAACACCGTGTCGTCGATATTGCACATTGGCCCTTTGATCTTGATTGGCTGTGGCGCCCCGCGATTTTCTTGAGTTGCCCCGGAAGTCGGTTGAGAGAGGACCGTGCTGACGAGAATTAGAGCAGCAGCACTCGCCGATTGGGCCCAGAAACGTGGAAGGTGAGAAGCACGTGTGTTCATGAGGTGTTCCTCGCGAATAAAGTGACCTCTCTCCCGGAGAAAGGCAGGGTTACGGAAGCGATGTCCCCCTCTAGCCGGGAGCGGGCCGGGGTAAGGGGCAGCGGAGTGACTCCCACACATGGGCGGCCGAGTAGTGGAAACCACGACGTCACTGGACTTAATCTCGCGAGAACAGCTTCTCGCGTCAAGCTACGGGTTTTTTCTCTTCGCGTCGTAGTGTCCGGCGATCTCCTCGGCGAGGGCTCGAAATCGGTCTGCTTCTGCGCCGGTTGGATTGGCGGTCGCGAACTCCTGACACACCTTGGCGGCTTCTTGGTATGCACGTTGGGCAACGAGGGCAGCAACCAATCGATGATAGGGCCGCGGCCATTGCGGGGCGTAGGCGATCGCTCTACGAAAACTGCGTTCCGCAAGGGAATTCTTGCGCATCGAGAGATAGTCGTCGCCGATCCGCAGCTCGGCGTAGCTGGATGTTCCGTAGAAGGGCCGATCAGCGAAGTCCGCGTTCCTGGGATTGCGTGCCGCAAGATCATGCTGCGTGATCGGAACTCCGCTGATCGCCGCCAACTGGTCAATATCAAAGGCTATGTAAAGATCCCGGCAGAACAGATCGGGAGCCTCCTGGTAGGGCACCGGCTCATCGAGCAGACAGCGCAGGGTGGGCAAGCCTTGGTCAACCTCGAAGCTCGAAAACAATCGCGGCTCCAGAGCGCCGGCCACCAGAGAGATCACCTGGCTCCTCATGCCGCGAGCGGTGATGTGGATCGTTGGCTTCTTCATGGCTTGGCTAAGCCACTTCCCAATCGCCACCAATTGGGCCGATTCCAAGCCGAGCGCACGCTGCCCCGCGGACGAGAGCAACTCCGCATAAAGCGACCGCCGGGACCAGACCTGCGCCACACGTTCCGGCGGATCCGGGGCGGCGTACCCGGTAAAAAGCAAATCCAAGGCCAGTACGTCTTCGTTGGATTGGAGATAGGCAAGGACGCTCTGGCCGGCGGCCCGCTGTCCGTCGTCGTCGAGCAGAACGCGGATCGTCTTGCTCTCGTGCCGGTCGGGACCGCGCAGCCACGTCCCGCTGGCCGGCAGGCCGTTGTCGCACTCGAAGGAATAGCGACGACTTTCCAAGCCCTGGCGGCGATCGCTGGCGACGACGACGGCCTGCTTCATCGCCGTGGGTTGGTAGCGAATCACTTCGGCAAGCTGAGCCCGCTGGCGGCTCTGCCAACGCGCTCGATCGGCCGGCCCTTCCGGCGGCGGCTCATGGGTGATTGCGCGTGCACACTTGCGGGCCAGTCCCAAGATGGTCAGATTGTCTTTCGGCAGGCCCACCTTGAGTTCGGCGTATGATTGGAGTTCGGCTCTCACATCGACTTCACTTGGCTCGGGCGCCAGGCGGAAGTGGCGGCCGAAGAAGCGGTAAGACTCCCGGCGGTTGTGCAAACCATAGTTGTGGGTTCCCGGGTCGACGTCTTCGTACCAGGCCAACGATTCGCCACGACCGTCGAGGTCGAAGAACGGGCGGACGGCATCGTACAGGTAAGGCTTGAGTTGCGCGGACCGGCTGAAGAACTCATCTTTGGCGCCGTAAATCAGCAGCGTGGGTCTAGGGGCGCGCATCGCCACCAGGTGCGTGTAGTCCGCGTAGAGACGCATGTCCGGCGGATTGTATTCGAGATCGCCGATCCCGTGCTGATCGTAAATGGCCGGATACATCGCCGAAAACCCGCACACCGGGACACAGGCCGCCACACGATCGTCCAAAGCGCTCAAGACGATCGTCTGCCATGCCCCGCCGGAGAGGCCGGTTACGCCGATGCGGGACCGATCGACCCCCGGGTGCTGCCAGAGATAGTCCAGCCCCTTGCGCATTGCCAGGTAGAAGAGCCCTACGGCGCTGCGGCCCACGAGATCCAAATGTGCCCCCATCCAGTGGTCGTTTTCCGGATGCCCCAGCTCAAAACAGTTGAACCACTCCAGATTGAGGGCGAACATGTCTTGGAGGGCATAGTTGATGCATCTGGTTTGCTTGAACGCGGCGGCCTTGCCGTTCGGGTTGTGTCCGTTCAAGTTGAGGATCGCCGGCGCCTTGGCGGCGGGCTGATCCGGCTCGTAAAGAATGGCGACCGTTTGCATGCCGGGGACGATCTCCAGCCGCAATCTGCGGACCCGGTAGCCTTTGTGTTGCTCGACATGGCCCACCTCTTCATAGACCAGGGGACTATTGATCCACCGCTTGGGCCAACCGTGGAAGACCACCTGGTCGAAAAGTGATTGTCGGCGCTGCTCTATTTGGCGAGTCCAATCCGCAGCCGTCGCCGGGACGATCAGCTTCGGGACCCGCTCGCTCAGATATTGCTGCAGTTGATGGACGACGACGTCTTCGCTCAATAGCCGAGCCTGTAGAGCCGCCTGGACGGTTTCTTTCCTGATCGTGCCTGCGGCCTTCCCGATCGCCGCTACCATCGCCAGGACCACAGCGACCCCGCAGGCAACAGGCTTCATGTGAAGACTCTGAGTAAAGAGGACACTCACTGACATGGCGGTGGAGCCATGCCCGCGGCGAGCATGGGCGTGGCGCCCGGGCGCGCAAAAGGGGGCAGGCCCATTTTTGTGGCCTCCTGCCACAAAAATCGGGACAGTCCCCGGTTTCTAGCCGAAACAATCGTCGGCCAGGCAGTCGTCCGAGGATTCCGCAGTCTGGCTGGGCGGGGGGGTGATCTGGTCGATGATCCAGCGGTTGATGTCGGCCAGCATTTGCGGTGCCAGCTTGTGGCCGCCCGGATACTGCCGCAACGTGACCGACAGGCCGGCGGCGTGGAACAGCCGGAGGTTCTCGCACACCTCGTCGGCCGGATACTCGCGGCTGCCGCGACCGGTGATCAGGAACACTCCCAATCGCCGGGCAGACACCAATTTGCCGAACGGCGTCCGCCCGGAAGGAAAGGGCCCGTCGATGGAGACTACCCCGGCAAATCGCTCGGGATGGTTCATGGCCAGGCGAAAGGCCATGGTTCCGCCGCAGTCGAAGCCCACCAGGAATACCCGCCGCGGCGCGATGTGGAGCTTGCGTCCGGCCATCTCCACTGCCTCGAAGACGCGTTGCTCCGCCTGGGCGATGTGATCGTCGGCCTGCTGCCAGCCGAAGCCTTCTTTTTCCGGCTGGTCGCTTACGCTCACCCGCAGACCCCGCGGGGCCACGGCCACGAAGTTTCGCATGCTGATCAGCGGCATGACCCGCTGCAACTGGCGCTCGTCGTTACCGCGGCCGTGCAACCAGACGATCAACGGATAAGCGTAGCCCGCCGTGTAGTGCATCGGCGCGAAGAGCGTATGGGCGAACTCCAGGGCGGCGGAGGAACAAGCGGCGCTATCGAGTTGCAAGGTGGAGCTGAGCGTCTGGGCAGAGGAAACGGCGACAAAACGTTTTGTCCGCGGCATGGCGGCTGCCTTTTTGTAATGGGATGACAAACACAGAAAGAAAAAAGAAGGATGAATCCTCGGGCAGCTTCAACCAGCGGGCCCGAATCTCGTCGGCCGTTGTTCCGCAGGGCCTCCAAATAACAAGACTCTAACCGATCCGCGCGCCCATTGTCAATCGCAGTACCGGCCCGGCCAATGAGGACGGTCCCATTTTTTGTGGCCGACCACTCTGCCGCGTGGTGCCCGCCCCAAAAAATCGGGACAGTCCCCGCCTGGGTCACATGTTGGTCGTGTCGTCGGCATTGCCTGCGTAGGTCAACCGATCCATGGCTGCGGCCAGCTCGGCGTTATAGCGGTTGTCCGTGGTGTAGATCCGGCAGATCCGATAGCTGATGGCGATCCGCCGGAACAGTTCGCGGTCGTCGAGACTGCGGATTTTTCCGGTCGATGGATCGAACAAGAAGTTCTGGCCGGCGGTGGCCGCCTGGGTGCCGGGACGATGGACATGCCGGGCCGTATCCACCCGCAGCGGGATGTCCTTGAGCGCTGCCGGCAGCATTGCCCGCACCGCCGCCTCGAACGAGGCCGCATTGCTGAACACGCTGGAGAGTTCGGATTCGCCGGGCGCAAAGAACAGCGTCCGCTCACAGGCCATTTTCCAGCGGAGCCGCCGGACGAACAACTGCTGCCACCGCTCGCCCAGGGCACGCCGTGCGGGTTCGGGGCTTTCCGTCCAGCGGGCCACCTCCATCAATAGCGACCATTCCGTCAGCCGTTGATACTCATCGAGATGCTCCAAAGGGTTGCCCGGAAACAAGTATCGCTTGCTGTCCAGAAACACATCCTGCAATTCGAGGTCGATGGCCCGGACGGTGCGGTGGAAGTAGATCGCCCGGAACAGTTCGGCGCGAACCGAAATGAATCGCACCAAGGCCGAGAGGCCGCGTTCGTGGATGGTTAGGCCCTTTGGGGTAAATGCGCTGTAGTGAAGAAGCCGATCGAGGTCGAATGCCTTGATGCTGTAGCCCGACATGTAGGCATCGCGGAGTACGAAGTCCATGTTGTCGACCGTGTACAGGCCGCTGAACAAACTCCGCAAGAACCGCAGCCAGTGGGGCGCGTCGGTTGCGGCCGTTTTCGGCCGGCTGATCAAGAAAGTGACCTGTTCGGGGTCGAGCGTTTCGTCCGGCTCAAGCCGAAAATTCGGACTGCGGCGGACGTGGCGGATCAGATCGGCAAACTCGCGGCGAATGATCTCGCTGCCCAGAATCTCGTGGTTCAGACCATAATCGGCCAAGAAATTCTGATCGAAAAAATGGCCGAACGGGCCGTGACCGATATCATGCAGCAAGGCCGCCAATCGCATCAGCGACTCAACATAGCCACGGCTTGGGGTATCGGGACAGGTCTCGCGCAGGCTGTCGTACAACACCCCCATGACCCGACTGGCCAAATGCATCGAGCCCAGCACGTGCTGGAAGCGGGTGTGCTCGGCGGTGGGGAAGACCCACCAGGCGGTCTGCAACTGGTGGATTTGCCGGAGCCGCTGGAGCCAAGGATGGTCGATGATCTGCTGCTCGGCCGCCTCGCCTTCGTCCAACCCTGCCCGAGAAGTGAACGGAATATAGCCGTGGATCGGATCGTGACTCAGGCTCTCGCTGCGGAAGTCTTTCATGGGTTCCTATTGGTTGGGCAAGAAGCAATCAACGCATTGAGTTCGGCCCTCAAGCGAGCGAGAATCTCCGAGTAACCAAAGCTCCCCAGCACCGCGCCGCCGCGCTTCAGGTTGACCGAGGCCGGGCCGCACCAGAGCCCCAGGTCCGCATGATCGGCCTCGCCCGGTCCGTTCACCCGGCAGCCCATCACCGCGATGGTGATCGGCAGGTCGGCCGCATAGCGGGTCGCCGCGCGAACCTGCTCCGCCAAGGCGACGAAGGCCGCATTCTCGACTCGCGAACAGCTTGGACAACTGATGATGTTCAGTCGCGTACCGGCCACCTCGTCGGGCACCAATGTCCGGCCGGCAGCCAGGTCGTCGAGAATTTGCCGGCCGGCGGCAATTTCCTCGTGCTTCCGCGCCGCCGGCACGGTGAGCGATACGCGGATTGTATCACCAATCCCTTGGGCCAGCAGCGGCATCAAAGCGGCGCGGGTCTTGCAAATGCCCTCGGGCGGCATGCCGGCCTCGGTCACGCCCAAGTGCAACGGCACGTCCGGCCGGCGCCGGGCAAATTGCCGGTTGACTTCGACCACCTTGGCCGGATCGGAGTCCTTCAACGACACGCAGTAACGCGTAAAGCCCAGCCGGTCGAGCAGCTCGCAATGCTCGAGGGCGCTTTCCAGCATGGCTCGCAAGGGACCGTCCGCGGCATAGCGATCCGTCTTGGCCGGATCCACCGATCCGCAATTCACGCCCACCCGCAGCGCACAATCATGCGCGGCCGCCACCTCGGCCAGAAATCGCACTTTGTCTTCCCACGGCACGTTCCGTTGGTGGTGGTAGAGATGGCCTGGGTTGTAGCGGATTTTGTCGACCCAGGGGGCCACCTCGGCCGCCAGTCGGTAGTTCTCTTGCAGATCGACCGACAGATTGGCCTGGGTGCGGCGGCGGATCTCGGCCAAGGCCCGGCAGTCGGCGGCCGTATCGACCGCAACCCGCACCAGTCCGGCCCCTGCCGCCGTCAACTGATCCACCTGGGCGGCGGTCGCCTCGATGTCGGCCGTCTTGGTCGCGCACATGCTCTGCAGCACGATGGGCTGCCCGCCGCCCATGGCGAGGGTGCCGATTTTCACCAGGCGTGCAGGATTTCTCTTCGCGAACATGAGCCGGGCAAGTCCCAAGTAATCGATCGTCTAGCTACATTGTGCCAGCGATAGGGGAGACTTCCAAGGGCCTGCCCCAGTGCTCGGTGCCCGCCACGTCTTGCGCCACGG
>JAJYGU010000472.1 GCA_021784975.1 Planctomycetota bacterium | reverse complement strand
AATCGCGCCGCACCGAAGTGGCAAGTCCTGGCCGCCGCGAAGGGCACCGACCGAAGGTTGGTCGGTGCGCCGAAGGGGACAGTCCCATTTTTGTGGCCTCCTGCCACAAAAATCGGGACAGTCCCCAGTCAACGGTTTTGATGGCGGTGCTCATGGGCGATTGCTCCCGAGTTTGCTGGAATTGGCCAGGGCGGCATGAAAGATCTCGAAGATCTGCTTGCGGGTCATGCCGGCCGCCTGGCTTGCCCGAATGCCCTCGTCGAAGAGTCGGCGGACGCCGTCCTCGGCGCCGGACTGGGCCGAGGCGGCGCCGGTCTCGGCGACGAACAGCCCCTTGCCGCGTTGGGCGAAGATGAGCCCTTCGCGCTCCAACTCATCGTAGGCCCGTTGGACTGTATTGGGGTTGACCTGCACCTCGACGGCCATGGCCCGCAACGAGGGCAGCACCTCGCCGGCCCGGTAGATTCCGGCGGCCACTGCCGCCCGGATCTCGTCGGCGATTTGCAGGTAGATCGGGACGTGGCTGCTGGGGTCGATCCGCACGCCGGGCTTCCTCATGACTGCACTAGTTTACTAATGCACATTGGCAGTTTACCAGCGGCGCGCAATCTTGTCAACTCCCGGTGCCCAAAAATCTCCGGAGAATCACGCCTTGGGGCTCTCGTCCAGTTGATAGCGGCGGATCTTGCGGTCCAGGGTGGACCGCTCGATGCCCAGGATCGAGGCCGTCCGGCTCTTGTTCCAGCCGGTGTGCTTGAGGGTCTCAAAGATGTGCTGACGCTCCACGTCGTCCAGCGAACGGGGGGTGAAGCGGTGGCGGGCAGATTCGCCCATCTCCGTATCACCGGCGGTGGCCAGCTTGGTCAACAGCAGGTCGTCGGCATCGATCTCCTGGCTGCGGCAGAGCACCACCGCCCGTTCGATCACGTTCTTCAGCTCGCGGACGTTGCCGGGCCAAAGGTAGTGCAGCAATTGCTCGCGGGCGGCTTCACTAAAGCCCTTGATCCGGCGGCCAGTCTCGGCGTTGAACTTCGCCAGGAAGTAGTCCGCCAGCAGGGGGATGTCTTCCGGGCGTTTGCGCAGGGCGGGCACGACGATCTCCAATACGCGGAGGCGGAAGTACAGGTCGCGGCGGAACAGGCCGCCGGTCACGTCCCGCTCCAGGTCGCGATTGGTGGCCGCGATCACCCGCACATCGACCTTGATCGGCTTGTTGCCGCCGACCCGCTCGAAGGGGTGGCCTTCCAGCACGCGGAGGAATTTGGCTTGCAGGCCGGGGGTCATCTCGCCGATCTCGTCGAGCATGATGGTTCCCTGGTCGGCGGCCTCGAACTTGCCGATCTTCCGCTCGGTGGCCCCGGTGAACGCGCCCCGCTCGTGGCCGAACAACTCGCTGGCCAGCAGGTCGGCCGACAGGGCGGCGCAGTTGAGGCAGATGAAGACGTTGTCGCGGCGCGGGCTGTTGGAGTGGACGGCCCGGGCGACCAGTTCTTTGCCCACTCCGCTTTCCCCGCGGATCAGCACGGTGGAATTGCTGGCGGCGGCGCGGGCGATGTCCTCGGTGGCCTGCCGCATGACCGCGCTGCGGCCGACGATGTCGGTGCGGATGCCGAGCCGTTCGCGGAGCTCGACGTTCTCGGTGCGGACACGGGTCAGATTATCGCTCAGCTCCTGGCGGTGGCGCATGTTCTCCAAGGCCACCGCCATGGTGTCGGCCACCGCCAGGGTGAACTCGAGCTCGTCGGGATCGTGGACGACGGTGGGATCGGTGGAATAGAGGTGGATCAAGCCGAAGGTCTGCTGGCCGCGGCGGATGGGGGCGCAGAGCACGCTGGTGCTGAGGATTTCGCCCTGGCTGTCGCGGGTGCTCAGGGCGCTGTCTCCGATCACGTTGCGGGCCAGAATGGCCTCGCCTCCCCGCATGACGGTGGTGGCAAAAATGTCGGAGAGGCGATGGTAGCGATGCTTGGTCAGGGTTTGCGGCGAGATCACCTCCAGGTCTTCGCCGCGCGGCTCGCCGAGGGCGTTGGCGGGCAGCAAGAGGACGGCGCCGGCGTCGGTTTGGGTGTGCTCGGCGAGGCCCGCCAAGGCCAACTCCGCCATCGAGGCCACATCCGGGGCTTTGGCCAACTCGAAGGCCAAGCGGCACAATTTGGCCGCTGCCTGCCCCATCTTCGAGACGCCTTCTTGCGCGGCGGCTTCGCTGGGGGCCAAGAACCGGGTTTGTCCGCGGCGATGAGTGATGGTGGTCGGCTCAATCGGCGCCAACACACTATCGCTCTCCTCGCCCGGGGCGGCCGAATCGGCGGAAGAGCGGCGCAGCAAGGCGCCCATCTCGGTCGACGGACCGAAGGCATCGGTGAGCTTGTGTACAAATACCAATTGGGTGCGGCCGATGCGGATCACGTCGCCCGGCGTCAAGGGCGTGTCGCCGCGGACCGGCTCGTTGCCGACCATTGTGCCGTTGCGGCTTTCCAGGTCGCGAAGCGTCCACTGGTCCTTTGAGACGAACAGCTCCAAATGGTTCCGACTGCAACGCTCGTCTTTCAGCACGACCTGGTTGGTGGGGGCGCGACCCACGGTGACCGACTGCCCCGGCACCAGCCGAAACACGTCGCTCCACTTAGAGCCTTCACGAATTACCAGATAGGCTAACTGTGTCACCGCGCCCTCCCGAAGGCCAGGGCTTCGTTTCGCGGCCAGTCCGCCGAGGCGGACGCGAAAAGTGTGGCAAAACGATACACTCGCTCTAGTCTAAGTTAACTCAGGCCGGGCCGAATATGCAAGATGGCTTAGAACCGCAGTGATTCAGGAACCAAGTTCTTCAGCCGGTTGAGGAATCCGCTTCGTTCCGGTGGCTTACCCCTCGTGGGGCGGGGTTCAGTGGCTACCGGGTCGGTCGGCATGTTGGGCGGCAAGGGGACATTCGCTTCCAAGAACTGGAGCCAATAGCCGTCGAGTTGGTGGAGACAGTCGCCAATCCGTCCCTTTTGAAGCAGGGCATCAGCCGTATAGACCAGCTTGCAGAGCTCGCGTTCTTCGGACCGCGTGAATGCCAGACTGTAGATTTGCACGTCGTCAATCCACACCTCGCCGCCCCCCTCCATCAGGTCGAAGCGGATGCGGAGCGAGGAAAGCCCCTCCAGGGGCAGATCACCGATGGGAACGATGTAGCGACCCCACTCGGGCAGGATGGATTTACTTTGCGGGTCGGAGGCGGCCAAGGAACCCACCGGTGCGAAGCGATAATAGTCACGCCCTTGCAGCTTCGCCTCCAGGGCCAATCGCAACGGAGGCTGATGCCGAGCATCCGCCACCCTTAGCCAGACCGACATGGTTAATCGACCGGTGTTCGGCATCGAAAAGGGCCGACTTACCAGGCAGGTTACCGGCCCATTGCTGCTCATGTGGACCGATTGATTACCCGAGTGTTTTTCCCGAGTGTCGAGTTGCACGATGGTCCCGCTGCGGTGACTGGTGGTCCAATCCGGGATTTGCCCATCGGCGGCGGCGGGGAGCTCGAAGTCGGCATTGGCGAGCACGTCCACGGCCGGTGGAGGACTGAGCGAGGCGGCTCGCGCCCCAAGCCGGCGAATTTCGTCGCTTAGCATCGACTCGATGCCGGCGGGCCAGGTGACATGGGGATCGGAGAACTGCACATTCGGCTCGGAGAATTGCACCGCCACCAGATCATAGGGATCCAGGTGGACCTCCCAATACATGCCCGTCCCGCCGTCCGCACGCAACGGCTCGATGGTGCGGTTGCCGGTCAACTCCGTCACCTGGCAGACGGGCGAGGTTTGTACATGAATCCGGGCAGTGGCGGCAAACGGCGCATCGTTGACGGCGTAGAGATAAGTCCGGCCGGCGGCCGTGCCCGAGCGAAACGTTACCGGCCGCGAGACCTCGGGGTCGGCTGGATGATCGGCCGGCTGGAACCGCACCGCCGGCAGGTTGCGATAGGCAGCCACCACGTTGCGCAGGGCGTCTTCTTGTCCCAGCGAAAGGAACCATCCGCCGTCAACCAGCACTTGCGGGTCGAGGGTCGCCAGGCTGTGCACGAATCGCCGCCGGTCTTGTTGGCCCGACGGCGTCGGCTGCAGTATCAGGCAGGTGTAACTTGGCTTGAAGGGACTCTTGCGATCAAACGACTCAATGTGGATCTCTTGCGGCGGATGAAAGAAGAGGCTGCCGGTCGCGGGGAGCTTCTGGAAACAGCGGTCGATGTCCGGCATTTGGTCGACTTCCAGGTCCACCGCCCTGGCCCCCAAGTCCTCGTGGGGCACGACGCGCTGCGGCCGCAGGAAGACGATTTGCGGCTGGCTTTCGTATTCGTGCAGGTCGATGCCCACCCGGAGCAACGCCTCGGCAAACGACGTTCGCCGCGACAAGGTGGGCCGCAGGACGGCTTGAAGATCCGGCCCGTTAAGCATCCCCACGCCAGCCAGGTACAGGCGGCTGTTGGGACGAACCGCGGTCAGTTCCTCGGCGACGCGACGGTAAAAAGTGGAGAGCCGGGCGGCCCGCCACTGCAGCCACAACTGGCGATACGGGCCTTGGGTGAGGAACGCGGCCCGGTCGGCAAATCGCTGGGCGTCGGCCCCCGGCACGTGGATTTGGGCGTCGCGCTCGAATTGGCTGATGGTCAGGTCGTCCATGCCCCAGTCGGGACCGGGAAGCTGAGCGTAGCCGTCGGCCGACAGTTGGATGGCCAGCCCCGCAAAGGACGGATGCGGCCCGCAACGCCTCATCAACTCCCGCAACACCCTCAGCATGGCCTCCTGCACGCGCGGATGGAGCACGTTATAGTACGGCGCCAGCCCGCGCTGCGCCGGCCAGGTGTCCTGCCAACTGTCCCCGTCGGACCCGATCCACTGGATGGCTTGGGCGTCGCTCCCGCCGGCGCGGCGGAGGGCCTCCAGTTCGGGCAGCGGCGCGCTGAACTCGACCAGCGGAATCAATTGCAGGTCCTCGCGGTCGAACAGCCTTAGCAGCATCTCCACGACATCCTTACGGACGGGATCCTGGGCGGAGGCAAAAAAGGCCCCAGTGTCATAGCGGGGCGTCGGCTCCAGAAGCGAGCTGGGATAGATCGTGCTGCCATCGGCCAGCACGGCCAGCATCAGGCCGTTGTAGCCGGCATGGTTCATATACTCCACCAATCGCGTGCCGCCCTGGTAAAAGGTGCCCCAGTCGTCGAGACTGCGACCGCTACTGAAATCCAGGCCTTCCTCGGCGGAGAAGTCTTCTGGAAAGATCGGCCGGTCGAAGTAACCCATCAGCAACCGCTGCCCAGGACCCGGCCGATTGGGCAGCAAACGCGACAAACGCTCCCGGCCGGCCAGCAGGCGAATCTTGCCGTACACTGCGGGCGAGTGGTTACAGCCGTTGCTCATCAACACCATGGGCGCGTTGGTTCGCGGCCAAAAGAGGAGCCGATGACGCCGCCAGCGCGGCGACCCGTCGGCGGGAACCAACTCGGGCGCAACATCGACTCCAGAGTCGGGACTGATTGACGTCAGCCCGCCGCCGGCGTTCGGCTCCAGGATGCTGACGCCTAAGGTCTGCGGCCGGTCGCTGGGATAGTCCACTTCGAGCATGTGGGGATGGCCCGGCTGACTGATCGGCAGGGAATAGGCCTCCCAACTAACGTCGGACGACTCGGCATTGGGTCTCAACTGCACCAGATCGCCCAAGACATGCCGGCAGGGCAGCAAGCCCCCATTGCCCAACGACCCCTTGCCGAGGTGCAGCAGCGAGGCCAGTCTTGCCTTGGGCAGGGAGAGGGCCGGCAACTGCGGCAGCTTGGGGAGCTTTTCATACCAGCGCGGATTGGCCGGGTCGATCTCAACCACTTGGGTGAACTCACCCTCGGGTTGTGTGGCGGGCGGCCTTTGCGGGCTGAGCAGCAACAGTTGCACATGTCTCTCGGCCAGCACCTTCCTACGGCTCAGCGGTTGGCGGACCGCCTGCGACCAGTTCAGATTATTCACCGCGGTGAGGGCCAGGTCGTAAACCCCTTCTTCGCCAGGCAGCGGAATCTCGAACGGTATCTCGCCGTCAGCGTCGGCCGGCAGGTCGCGCTGATTGGACCACCATTCCTTGTTCCCCCCGATCAGTTGCGCCTTGATCGTCGTCCGCCCTCGCTCGCAACTTGGCAAGGCGTGCGGCTGCACCGAGAACCTAAAGCGTTCACCGGTGGTAAATATGAGATTGGTCCGCGAAAAGCTCACCCGCAGCCGGTCACCGGGCGAACGGGTCACTAACAGACGATTCCCATAGCTATCGAGATCCTTGTTAGTAAGCCCAGCGATCAGGTCGGCCAAGGAAATTTCGATTGCCGCGGAAGGCTTGGCATCGTCAGCCGCCTTCAGACGCACCAGGAGCCGGGCCTTGTCGGGGGCGGCCACCAGCAGATCAACGCCGTCATAGGCCCGTGGGCTGCGCTGCTCGACCACCAGTCTTTGCCGTGCCAGGCGGGCGTCCGTCTCCAGCCACATCGAGCCGGGCTCATCGGCCTCGATGCCCAGGGCGTGCGGTTCGGAGAGCGTACCTTCGCTGACTTCGATCGTCCCTCGCCAGAGCCGCGGGCTGCCGCCGCCCCAAGCAATGCGGAGGCGAAGATTATCGGCGCCCAGCCCAATCGACGTTAGGCTCAGCAGCAAGAGCGCACACCACCCCCACCGGCCAGCAGTGGCGGCGCGTGGCCAGAAACATCGCGATGCCCGCGGACTTCCGTGTCCGGCCATCGTCGGTCCAGCAGCAGCTAAGGCCTTCAGTAACCCGGTTCCATCCTTGGATCGCGCCAAGGCAGACAATCGGCGATATTATAATGACAACCGCCCCCCGCCGACCATCCCGGTTGGGCGAGATTTTGGCCGGATGGCCCGTGCCTATCCCGGATTATTCGCCGCCGCAATCGTAACCCGAAGCGTGAGCAAGTCGGTAGCTGGCGTCCCTCGCTTGCGCCTCGGGTTACAATCATTTGCCCGCAGCTTAAGACAGGAAGATTGGGTTGACCGGATAAATGGGCGAGTCGTCGATATTGGCCTATTCCAGGCCGTGCAGGAGCACATTGCTCAAAGGAGGAATGCGTATACAGCCGCCGGCAGGGTTTGGCTGGCCCCACGCCTGCTGGCATTGGCTCAACGCCTCCAGGAGGTGTTCGCTCACCTCGCGACAGCGCATGGTCACGTTGTTGACCTCCCAGCGATCGTCCGGCTTGACGAACAGTTCAGGCTCCTCGGCAACGCGAAGATACCAGGCCGGGGTGCGGATCGCCCGTTGGCCTCCAGGGCCACGAACGCACAGCCGGTCCCGCTCGCCGCACGATTCTTGCCGCAGCGATGGCAGCAGGCTGCAAGCCGTTGCCGAGGGCGGCGGGGGAAGCTGCCAGCAATCCAACAAGCTGGCCCACAAATCGGCGGGCTCGATCAAACGCTGACTTCGCCGAGCGGCGCCCAAACCATCCGGGAAACGCATCATCCACGGCACGTGCACCAATTCGCTGAACAGAGGCTCGTCGCACGGTCCCACCCGGCCATGCTCGCCGAGCGGAAAACCGCGTAGCGACACCAGCGCCAGCAGGGTTTCGCGTCCGGCCGGCGTGCTCTCTAAACACTCCAGCAAAGCGCCACAACACAAGTCCAGCAGGGTCACCTGTCCGGCGTACGACTGAATGGCGCCGAGCAAGACATCGGGATCGTGGTCCGGCGGAAGCACTTGACCGGGGACCTCGGGCGACTCCGGCGGCGGCGGATCGCCCGGCTCGACATAGGCCTCGCGGAAGTTCCGGGGGGCGTCCCAGGTCGCCCCCAAGCTTGCCAGGTGACACCATAGGAAAAAGGGCTCGCGGGCCGCTTCCACCTGCTGGATAATCTGCATGAAGCACCGGGCCAACTGCGTTTGCTCGATTCGGGTGGCGGTCTTGGCTTGCCAGGCGGGCTCGATTTCGATCAGCTCCTGGAAGTCGATAGCTCCAGGATGTCGCGTCAGCTTCGGCTCGTCGCTCATCAGAATAGTAGTGACGCCCGCATCGCCAAGCTGCTCGGCCAGCGAGGGACGCGGCTCGGGCGGCCCCTCGGCGCACAGGGCGTGCCAGCCCAGCCAATAGGATCGATACAGAGCTTCCAGAGAAGGCGAATCGATCAAGGCGTGGTCGAAGACCATGGCCTGGCTGGCCAGCCGGTCGAAGCTCGGCGTCCGGCACCAGGCGTTGCCATAGGCGCCTACGTAGCCCACGTGCAGGCGATCGATCATCAAGCAGATCGCGTTCATGCGCGGATTGTAGCGAAGATCACGCCTGGGCGACAGGGCCGGCAATGATGCAAAAAAACAACACCCCGGTTGGTGCGCCTTGCAAGGGCGTGGTAACCGGGTAAATCGTGGACGATGGTCTCCACGCCCTCTCACGGCGTGCCACCCAAATCGGGCAACTCGGCCTCTTACTCGCCCTTAACGTAGGCTTGTGGGGTAGCGCTCACCGACCATGGATGCAATCGCCGTCACTATTGGCATCGCCGTGCTCATTTGGGGGCTGGTGTATGCCCTGCGCGGTTCGCTGCTTCATGGCTGCCTGGTCTTCTTGGTGGCGGCGCTTGGCTTGGGACGCGACTTCCTGCGGTTCGATGTCGGGCCGTTGCCTTTGTCGATCGATCGGCTGTTGCTCGTCGGGCTGATCGTGGTCTACCTGGTCAAACGCCGTTTGGGGCTGACCGATCCGAAGCGGATGGCGTGGCCCGAGGTGGCCATGTTCTTGTTGGCCATCGTGCTGGTGGTCAGCTTCTTCAGCTCCACTTGGGAGCTAAACGCCCAGGGAAAGGTGATGGTTTGGCAATTGGTGGCCGGTTTCTTGGCCCCGATGATCGTCTACTGGATCGCTCGGCAAAGTCCGATCGACCAACGCGGCCTGCTGACCACCTATGCAGTGTTCGCACTAACGGGCGTTTACCTTTCGGTGACCGCCCTGGCCGAGATCAATCAGCAATGGTGGCTGGTGCATCCTTCCTATATTGCCGATCCGAAGGTGGGCATCCATTTCGGCCGCGCCCGCGGACCGATGGTCAACTCGCAGACCTTGGGAATGTACCTCGACGTGTGTTTGTTGTGCCTGTGGATGCTGCGCCGCCATCTTGGGCGGGCCGGCAAGGTGATGCTGATTCTCTTGGTTCCGCTGTTTGTGGCGGCGATTTATGCCACCTACACCCGTTGCGTCTGGATCGGCGCCGGCCTGTGCGGTTTGCTGGTCTTGGGGCTGCCGATGTCTAAGCGGCGGCGGGCGGTATTCGTCGGGGCCACGCTGGCGGCAGCCGCCCTGGCGACCGCCTTTCAGTGGGATAACCTGGTTCGCATGCAGCGCCAGGGCGGCGCCGAAATCTCGGAATTATCGGCCAAGTCGCGGCTGAGTTTCGCCTATGTCTCTTGGAAAATGTTCCTCGACGCGCCGCTGCTGGGCGTGGGCTACGGCCGGTTTCAGCAGGCCGTCCGCCCCTACCTGGCCGACCGCTCCACTTCGCTGTACCTGGAAGACATCCGCGGCGAGCCTAACCACAACACCCTGCTGGCCATGCTCACCGAAACCGGCCTGATCGGCTTCGGGCTCTTGCTGGCGCTGCTGGCCGGTTGGGCCGTCCAGTCCTGGCGGGCGTGGCGGAACGCCGCCGCCCCGGATTGGGTCCGTCAGCACGGACTCATGATGCTCGGCACGCTGGTCCTCTACCTCACGCCGGCGCTATTCGTAGATATGCGGCTTGCGCCGCAAGCCCAATATCTGCTGTTCTTTATGACCGGGCTGACCAGCGGCGTGGCCGCTCGATTGCCGAGCCCTTTGGCTACCGCCTACCCAATCGCCGATGGTCCGATCGGCACGACCTTGATGCCGGCCAATTGGCAATAGGCGGAAAACAGCCTGTCGTGCGTGCCATAGATGAAGAGCTGGTGGAAGCCCTTGCAATCGCGGGGATCAGACACATGGTCGAGCTTGAGTTCGACTGACGTACGGCAGCCGCCGGAAGGCGGTGTGTCGATGTTGGCCACCACTTTGCCGGTGCCCAGGATGATCTGCTGCGGCTGGTCGAACTTCATCACCGTGACCGGCGCCCCGACCGGCCAGAGGACCTGTGGCGAGACGCCAATCCCCGACTCGCTGTGGCTGCGGAGGATCATGGCCTCGGGCGGTTCGCCGAAGCCGCGGAGGCGGGTGGCCGAGGTGCAATGGGCCCCCATCAGCGTGCCGTTGACGGTGTTCGGGGCCGGGTCCTGCTGAAAGCCGGGCCGTCCGCACAACAGCGAGCAGAGCCGCATCGAAATGCCCGCGTTCCAGTCGCACTCGCAAAAGCCGATGTGGCCTTCGTCGTTGAGCCGCTGCCAGGCCATGCAGGGCGGGCAGGGGATGCGGCGCTCCTGGACCAGCCCCAGGCAGTTCAGCGATATGCCCTGGCAGTTCTCGGCTGCCATGATCCGCCTGGCGACGACGTAGGTTTTGGCCGCATTGAGGATATCGGCGGCATTGGGCTCGACGATCCTTTGCGATGCCCGGTAAAACTGGTTGGCCAAGTCTCGCACCTGTGTGTCGGTCTCGGTCTTGGCCAGCTCGTCGGTCCAGCGCTTCAAAGGGACGTAATGCAGGGTAGTGCCGATGACCGCCAACTGTTGGTCTTCGGTCTTGTCGCCGTTGACCACGCACAGCCGACTGTACTTCATGTCCCAAATCGTCCGCAGCATGCGAATCCCGGTAGCCAGCCAGCCGTAGTCCTGGGTGGCGGCCACGAAACACCGCGGCGCCTGGCGAGTCGCTTGCAGGTGGCCGGTGAAGGAGGTGCCCATCGGACTGA
>JAJYGU010000404.1 GCA_021784975.1 Planctomycetota bacterium | reverse complement strand
ACAATCATACGCCGAACCGTTACCCACGGCGACCAGCTTTAGCACTTCTTTGGAGTCCACCTCATACTCCCGATCCTCCATCAGGCTCAGAGCTTCGCTCATGATCTGTTGGCTGGCTTGCAGCGTCAGCCCGCTTGCCGCCGCCGGACCGGACACCTACAATCGTTGCGAAAATCGGAGTTTGTCCAGCGATTCTGCAAATCGAGGGGGACGGGCGTGACACGACGCCAGTTCCTTACCGAATCGCTGGCCGCCGGAGCGGGTCTGTGGGCCGCCCGCCAGCTCACGGCCGCCGAACCGTACCACCACCAAGAAAGGAGACGCCCAAAATGCCGTTTCAGCAACCGCCCCTGCCGTTCGCCATGAATGCCTTGCAGCCGTTCCTCTCCGAGGAGCAATTGATGTACCACTACACCAAGCATCACGCCGCCTACTTCAAGAACCTGAATGCCTTGGTGGAAGGCAAGCCGGAGGCGAACCTGCCGCTCCGCGAGGTGGTCCTTCAATCCGCCGGCGGCGTGTTCAACAACGCGGCCCAGGCGTGGAACCACAGCTTCTACTGGGACTGCATGATGCCCAAAGCCGGCGGCGAGCCGAAGGGCGAGCTGGCGGCGGCCATCCAGCGCGACCTGGGCGGCTTCGAGGCCTTCCGCAAATCCATGTCGGAGACGGCCGTGAAGCTTTTTGGCTCCGGCTGGGCCTGGCTGGCCGCCGACCAAGCAGGGAAGCTCGAGATCATGCCGCTGGGCAACGCCGATACGCCGCTGAAGCACGGCAAGGAGCCGGTGTTGACCATCGACGTCTGGGAGCACGCCTACTACGTCGACTACCACAACGAACGCGGAAAATACGTGGACGGCTTTTGGAAGGTGGCCAATTGGGCGTTCGCCGAGAAACGCTTCGCAGCCGCGTTGGCCTAGTATCGTTCCAGGGACGCACTGGCTAGGGCGTTTGGTTCGGGATCCGGTCACTCGCCGGTTTAAAATGGGCAAATTGCGTGGAACTGGGCGAGTTTTCGAGTGGGTTGCCACCCAGACTCGGGCCGATAGAATATAAATTGTCGGTGTGCAGGGTAGAGGCCGGGCGTTTGCGGCCGGAAAAAATTTTCCCCGTAAGCCGCGGAAGCCTGTTGACACCCGAATC
The DNA here is from genome assembly GCA_021784975.1 of Planctomycetota bacterium. GTDB lineage: Bacteria > Planctomycetota > Planctomycetia > Pirellulales > Thermoguttaceae > JAJYGU01. Next base: position 9,714 of record JAJYGU010000404.1, on the reverse strand, counting down.
GGCCCGTGGTAAAGTTGGTGTTTTCGCCAATTCGCGGAGCGAGTTGGCCGAGCGTTCTTTGACAATTCGGTTGTGGTAAGAAGTGGCATCTTAATGTGTGAACCACGTCGGTGCGTTTTGACGCTCCGTGCGTGGCTCTCACGGGCACTTAGAGCATTCGTTACTTGGATCGAATGCCGCACTTCGAAGTTCGAGCCCGGCGGTTCGCCGCGGGGTTGGAGCGGAAGGAGTTTGGAATCGATCCGGTAGCAAACCGCGTGAGTTTTGCTCCGTCATGGAGCGTTGAATTCATGTGGCCAAGCTACTAAGGGCGCATGGGGGATGTCTTGGCGTCAGAAGCCGAAGAAGGGCGTGGAAGACTGCGATAAGCCCGGAGTAGCTGTCAAACGAGCGTTGATCCCGGGATACCCGAATTAACATACGCTGAATTCATAGGCGTATGTCGCGAACGCGGTGAACCGAAACATCCAAGTAACCGCTGGAAAAGAAAGAAAAATCGATTTCCTCAGTAGTGGCGAGCGAACGGGAAAGAGCCTAAACCGCGAAGGTTTTCCTCCGCGGGGTTGTAGGGCTTCTCACATGGGAGTTACCAAGCTACCAGCTAGCGGAACTGTCTGGAAAGGCAGGCGACACAGGGTGACAGCCCCGTACGCGACAGCGGTGTAGCCTCCCGAGGAGTACCTGAGTAGGTCGGGCCACGTGGAATCCCGACTGAATCTGCGGGGACCATCCCGCAAGGCTAAATACTCTCTGACGACCGATAGTGAACTCAGTAGGGCGACTGAAAGATGGGAAGAACCCCTGCTAGGGGAGGATACTGAACCTGAAACCATGTGCCTACAAGCGGTCGGAGCACTATGGCGGGCTTGCCCGCAAAGTGTGACGGCGTGCCTTTTGCATAATGATCCGGCGAGTTACCGTCTGCGGCGTTGAGGTTAAGGCCTTCCGGGCCGGAGCCGAAGGGAAACCGAGTCTGAATAGGGCGACAAAGTCGTTGGCGGTAGGCGCGAATCTGCGTGAACTACCCATGAGCAGGTTGAATCGCGGGTTATACCGCGTGGAGGACCGAACCCACTTGGGTTGAAAACCGAGGGGATGACTTGTGGGGAGGAGTGAAAGTCTCATCAAACGCAGGGATAGCTCGTACTCTCCGAAATAGCTTTAGGGCTAGCCTTGAGTCACTACGCATTGGGGGTAGAGATACTGAATCGGTTTGGGGGTCCTTCCAGACTACCCTGCTGAACCAAACTCCGAATACCAATGCGACTATCTCAGGAGTCAGTCCGCGAGGGATAAGCTTCGCGGTCAAGAGGGAAACAACCCAGATCACCTGCTAAGGTCCCGAAGTTGGGCTTAGTCACTAAGGAAGTTGAATTGCCGCGACAGCCAGGATGTTGGCTTAGAAGCAGCCACCATTTAAAAAGTGCGTAACAGCTTACTGGCCGAGCAGTTCTGCGCCGATAATGAACGGGAGTAAGCCCGACACCGAAGCAGTGGAATCCGCAAGGATTGGTAGGAGAGCGCTGAAGATCAGACACGAGCCGTACCGAAAGGAGCGGTGGAGGGGTCTTCAGGTGCTTATGCCGGAATGAGTAACGATAAGGCAGGTGAGAATCCTGCCCGCCGAAAGCCTAAGGTTTCCTGGGGAAGGTAATTCCGCCCAGGGTTAGCCGGTACCTTAGTCGAGGCCGAAAGGCGTAGACGATGGATAGCAGGTCAACATTCCTGCGCCACTCCGAGGGACTGATGGAGGGACGGCGTCTGAAAGGTGAGCCGTACGAGTAGAAACGTCGGTAGACCGTCTTGAGGTGAGGGAGAGGAAAATCCGCCCTCGCAAGCCAAGAGGCGGGCTCGAGCGCATTTACGTTCGTGAAGTCATCTGCAGGACGTCCAAGAAAAGCTCCTAAAGGTTGAAGTCGGAGTGACCGTACTAAAACTGACACAGGTAGGCGAGACGAGTAGTCTAAGGCGCTCGGGAGAACACTGGTTAAGGAACTCTGCAACATGACCCCGTAACTTCGGAATAAGGGGTGCCCTCGGGGGTTCACGCTCCTGGGGGCCACAGTAAATCGAGAGCTGCGACTGTTTATCAAAAACACAGGACTCTGCCAACTCGTAAGAGGATGTATAGAGTCTGACGCCTGCCCGGTGCCGGTAGGTTAAGGAAGAAGGTTAGCCGCAAGGTGAAGCCTGCGACCGAAGCCCCGGTAAACGGCGGCCGTAACTATGACGGTCCTAAGGTAGCGAAGTTCCTTGTCGGGTAAGTTCCGACCTGCATGAATGGCGTAACGACAGCTCCACTGTCTCAACCAGTGACCCGGTGAAATTGTAGCCGTGGTGAAGATGCCACGTTCCCGTAGCTAGACGGAAAGACCCCATGAACCTTTACTGTAGGCTGGTATTGGGCTGTGATATGTTCTGTGTAGGATAGGTGGGAGGCGTGGAAGCCGGTACGCCAGTATCGGCGGAGCCAACCTTGAAATACCACCCTGGGCATATTTTAGTTCTAACTCTGATTCCCGTGAAACCGGGCAGAGGACATTTCCAGTTGGGCAGTTTGACTGGGGCGGTCTCCTCCAAAAAAGTAACGGAGGAGTTCAAAGGTACCCTCAGCCTGGTTGGCAATCAGGCGTCGAGCGCAAAGGTAGAAGGGTGCTTGACTGCGAGACGGATAGGTCGAGCAGATGCGAAAGCAGGACTTAGTGATCCGGTGGTCCCGTATGGAAGGGCCATCGCTCATCAGACAAAAGGTACTCTGGGGATAACAGGCTTATCGCTCCCGAGCGTCCATAGCGGCGGAGCGGTTTGGCACCTCGATGTCGGCTCATCACATCCTGGGGGTGGAGAAGCTCCCAAGGGTTTGGCTGTTCGCCAATGAAAGTGGTACGTGAGCTGGGTTCAGACCGTCGTGAGACAGGTCGGTCCCTATCTGCTATGGGCGCACGAAACTTGCGGAGGTTCTTCTTTAGTACGAGAGGATTTAGAAGGACGTTCCTCTGGTGTGCCAGTTGTCGCGCTAGCGGCACGGCTGGGTAGCTAGGAACGGAAAGGATAAACGCTGAAAGCATATAAGCGTGAAGCCCTCTCCAAGATCAGGTTTCGTTGGGGTATAACCCCGAAAGCCCCCTGGAAGACGACCAGGTTAATAGGTCGGATGTGTAAGCGCAGCAATGCGTTCAGCTAACCGATACTAACGGGCGAATGCTTGGCCGCATGTATTCAACGCTCCTAAGAGCCCGCCTTCATCCCCTCTCCCTTCGGGAGAGGGCTAGGGTGAGGGCCATAAGATGCCACTTCCTGCCACAACCATTCTGGTCTTAGGACTTGGGTCTTAGGTCTTGGATAAGCCCAAAGACCCAAGACCTAAGACCTTCGTGAGCGGCTCGTCCTCACCCGGGCGATCCGCTCCTTTCCGGTGACGATATTCGAAAGGTCACACCCGTTCCCATTCCGAACACGGCCGTTAAGCTTTCGAAGCCGATGGTAGTACCAAAAGTGCGAGAGTAGGTGTCGCCGGATTAATACACCCGAAGCCTCGCGACGGCATGAGCCGTCGCGAGGCTTTTTTTGTCCTCTACCGGCGGCCCTTTCATGGCGCCGAAGGGCTGCCCGAATTCCCCGCTAGCGTAGCGATTTACAATTGCGGCCATCAGGCCTCAACGGTGATCCGGCGGCAGGGCGGCGGGTTTCGTGCGGATGGCGAGGGGACCGCTCTCCCGCCGCAACAAGGCGATCAGGCTCGAACCGGCACGATAACCGCGGTTGCTCCGGTGCAAGCAGCCCACCAGCCGTCGCGATTCCCCGGCGAAGATGGCCCTTAAGAGGGCGTTGGCCGGTCGGCTGGGCAACCAGAAATCGGTGCCGGCCGCCCCCGAGGCACGGCCGCGAAACCGGTTCCAGGCCCGCATCGATCGCACCAGCGGCAGCAGCCGCGCGTTGAAGTAAGCGAGCAGCAGCGTGCTGACCGGCAAGCCGGCCCACACCTGCTCCAGGCGGGCCCGATCGTAGCGGCGGTAGTGGCCGAACGACTGGTCGTGCTCGCTCCACAGCGATTCGTCGGCCGGCACGGTCAACAGAAGGAGGCAGCCGGGGCTGGCCGCGGCGAGCAGCTCCGAGAGCATCACGAAGTCGTCGGCTACGTGCTCCAGAACATCGGTGAGCAGCAGCAGCCGGGCACGGCCCATCTCGTCGCCCAGGTCGCGGGGAGCCCGGCCGCAGAGGAAGCGGACCGCGGGAAAACGCTGCCGTGCCAGGGCAACGGCTTCGGACGAGGCGTCGATTCCGATCGAGCGATAGCGGTCGGCCAGGGCGGCCAGATTCGCGCCCGTGCCGCAACCAATGTCCACCACCGTGGCCTCCGCCGCCGGGGGCAGCACCTCGACGATCAACCGGCACAAGATCCGCCGCCGAGCCACGAACCACCAATGGCGATCTTCGAGGGTGGCATGGAGTTGGAATTGCTCGCTCTGCATGCGGAGGGCCTGTAGCGAACTTCGTGTCAAATGGTCCGCAAAAGGGGGACAGTCCCATTTTTGTGGCCGGGCACCGTGCGCGGCATGGTGTCGCCACAAAAATCGGGACAGTCCCCATGCGGATTACTTGGTTGCCGCCGGCGGGCGGTCAAAACGGAGCGACCGCACGAACAATTGGTCGGCGTCCTCAAACCGGTCGAGCAGGCCCTTTTCCACGGTGAAGGTGAAGGCCACCTGGCGGCCTTGCCGGTCGGCTACATGATAGTAGATCCATTGGATGGGGATCTCCGAGTGCTTCCCTTCGGCCACGACCCGCAAAATGCGATGTTCGGACGGATCAACCCTCTGGCTGGCCTCGACGAAGCCGCCAAAGTCCTTGTCCAACGCCCGGCGAACGTCGTCTTGAAACTCGCTCAGCCCAACCAACTGGTCGGCCGGCCGATCCGGCAACGACGAAACGTTGCACTGGGCGATGACCTCGCCGCGGTCGAGCAAACGCAGCACGGCCACTTCGGGCTGGTCGCGGAAGACGTACCAGCGGCGGTCATACACGAATTGCCAATGGCCGGAGGCCGAATGATAGCTGAGGCGAGTGGATTCCGGCGAGGCCCTCACCTGGGCCGCCACCTTGGCCAACGTCGCCGCGGACAGGTCGGCTGCATGGGCGAGAGGATGGACCGTCACTTGCAACACCGAATGCACCTCCAGGCCGTCGGCCACCAGGCTGCTCTGCCGCTTCTCCTTGATCAGCAGCCCCAGCCAGTCGATCCGCCGGCTGCGGAGATCGAAACGATACTTGCCTTTCAAGTCGATCTGTGTGGGGGCGCCGTGGACTGCCCCCTCGACATGCCCGTGTATCTCAAATCGCGCCACGATATCGGTCACCTCCTTGAGTCGGCTCTGGACATCCGCCTTCGAGACCTCGTCGAGACCGAGCAGCGCGGCCAGGAGCTGCTTGCGGTGCGGCCATTGGTCGCCGAGAACGACGCGGCGGGCGGGCAAGAGACGGTCCAACAGCAGACTGTCGGCTTGGACTTCAATGAGGTCCAATTCTGAGCGATTCAGCGCTCCGGCGGGCGCAAACAAAAGCACCGTCGGACCGTGGGCTTCCGCACAAATCAGGCGGAGCGCGGAACGGAGGGACGGTCGGAATTCTTCGCCGCCGACGGTGCTGACGGCGGCGGCCTTGCGATACCGGCGGACCGAACGGCAGGCGCCGTCGCCCCTTGCCGCGAAGTCAAGCGTCTTCTCGTCGTATTCGAGTTTGCACCGTAGGCTCAGCTCTTCGTGGCCCGGTTTGCCATCGTCGGCAAATTGGGTCTGGCCGGCGGCCTTGAGGTCAATCGCGACATGGTCGATCTGCCCAGGCTGCCGGGCACTGCGGAATGCGTAGCCGGTTTTCGTCGCCGCGGAGAGGCCCGATGATGCGGCGGTCACCAGCAAAGTGAAGAAGATGGCGGTTCTCATAATGATAGGGAAAATACCCACATGGCGGTAGGGAAAGCGTCTCTTTACATAAATTCTATCCAGGTTATTGTGGTCGTTAGATCGACTGGACCAGCCGGCAAAGTTGACCTGGAATTCCGTGAAATGGCGGACCGTGCGGCAGATACAAGATATTTCGTGGAGCGATCCGGGGGGCTGCGAGGCAAATTGACACGTTTGGAGGGTACATCGTTAACACCCTAGGAGGGCCAGGTTGCGGTGGGAGAGGTGTTTAGTTTTAACAGCCGCCGCTGTTAAAAATGGAGAAGTCGGGTATACTGAAGGTTGACATCAAAAGGTTTGGCAAGGTCGGCTAGTGACAGCCGCCAGGAGTTGGACTTGCGGGTTTTGGGGATAGGATCTTTGGGGGTGAACCCCCGGTCCGTCGGGAGCGTAAAACAATCGTTTGGCTCTCGAGGGGCTGCCAAGGCCCGCCCGACAGGAGAGATGAAATGCACAGCGACTACTTGAATCCGGCGATGCGACAACTACGCGACCAACAAGTGCGGTTTGCACCCCGCGAGAAAAAAATCGAGCAGGTGACGCAGGCCGAGCGGCTGTTGGGCGAATTGGAGCCTGCCCGGATCTATCCCTACGGATACATCTGCTATCGCGTGACCAGCTACCGACCCGACGGCTATCCGGATATGAAGCTCACCGGCCGCGAGGCGACCCACGATTTGCGGCTATTTGTCGAGGACGTGTCGGACGCGGCCAATGTGACCGCCGACGCCGTCGGTGAGCCGGTGCTGACGGTGGAGACCCTGGCCAAGGAGTTCAACGTCTCGACCAAGACCATTTCCCGCTGGCGGCAGCAGGGGCTGATCAGCCGGCGGTTCGTGGTGGACGGCCGCAAGCGGGTCGGCTTCCTGCAGAGCTCGGTGGAGCGGTTCGTGGAACAGAACCGCGAGCGGGTGCGGCGCGGCGCCCAGTTCAGCCAGTTGAGCGAAGAAGAGCGGGTAATGATCATCGGACGGGCCCGCCGCCTGGCCCGCGCCGGCGGCTGTCCGGCCGACGTTACCAAACGCCTGGCCCATCAGACCGGCCGCAGCGCCGAGACCATCCGCTACACGCTGAAGCAATTCGATCACGAGCATCCCGAGGCGGCCGTGTTCCCCGAGAATCACGGCCCGCTGCAGCTCGAGGCCAAGCGGAAGGTCTATCAGCTTTATCAACGCGGCGAGTCGGTGGAGGGCCTGGCCAGCCGCTTCCACCGCACCCGGACCAGCATCTACCGCATCATTGCCGAGGTCCGTGCCCAGCGGATCATGGAACTCCCCTTGGACTACATCCCCAACGACGTCTTCATGCGGGTCCGCTCGCAGAAGACGGAGGATCGAATCGTCGGGCCGATGCCGGCCTCGGAGGTGCCGGTGAAGAAGACCCGGCTGCCCACCGGACTGCCGCCGTACTTGATCAGCTTATATGAGGTGCCCTTGCTCAGCCGGAAGCAAGAGGCCCATCTGTTCCGCAAGATGAATTACCTGAAATACAAGGCCAGCCGGCTGCGGGCCAAACTCGACCCCTCCCGGCCCACCCGGAACATCATGGACCAGGTCGAGCGGCTCTACGACGAGGCGGTCTCCACCAAGAACCAGATCATCCGCGCCAACCTCCGCCTGGTGGTCTCCATTGCCAAACGGCACGTCGGACCGACGCAAAACTTCTTCGAGCTGGTCAGCGACGGCAACATGTCGCTGATGCGGGCGGTGGAAAAGTTCGACTACGCCCGCGGCAACAAGTTCAGCACCTACGCCAGTTGGGCGATCATGAAGAACTTTGCCCGGACCATCCCCGACGAGCACCGTCACCGCGAGCGTTTCCGCACCAGCCAGGCGGAGATGTTCACCACCACCGAGGACGCCCGGACCGATCAGTTCGAGCTCGAGTCGACCCAGACGCAGCGCGAGGCCCAGGTCGAGCGGATTCTGCGGCGGCTCGACGACCGCGAGCAAAAGATCATCATCCGCCGCTTCGGCCTGCGCCGCGGGCAGGAGCCGCTGACCCTCAAGCAAGTCGGGGTGGAATTGGGCGTCACCAAGGAGCGCATCCGCCAGATCGAGGCCCGCGCCTTGAGCAAGCTGCGAAAGGCGGCCGACGAAGAGAAGATCGAGTTTCCGGCGTAACTCGCGGGCAGTTCGCTCGACGACTTCGGGGTGTCAGCCCTTCTTTGAGCGGTTGGGTGCTGTGCCCTCGTGAGCCTGCTCGTAGATGAATTTATAGCTCAGGCCGCCCTCGCTCATTGTGGGCCGACCGGGCACCAATTTTCGGCTCAGCGGCGCGCGGAGCTGGATCGCCCCGCAAGTCCCTTCCTTGGTGATGAACAGGAACGTAGCGGTCAGCTTATCATCGTAGGCACCGGTCTTTTCGTCGAGTTGAGCAAGCGGACCTTCCCAGGGTTGGGGAAGCTGGAATTTCCCCTCCGCGCGGAGCTCTTTGACGATCGTGTCGTAGCGGTCATTCGCAACCCGCCAGACCTTCATGCCCACCGGCTGGAAGGCGTAGAATGATTTGTCGCTGCCGGACGGGGTGACCTTGATGTTGATCAGATCGACGCCCTCACGCTCGGCCCAAGCCCATAAGGCGGTCGACGGTTTATCCTCGGGAGACTGTCTGAGCAGGTCCGCGGGCGGCTTGGGATGTCGGCCGGTATCCAAGTCCAGGAAGCCGTTTGAGGGCCACTCCCGAAAAGACCGTGTGAATTGATCCATGGTTTCCCTGCTTTCGGTCACGTGAGCGCCTCGCGGAAACGCAGAACGCGACGGCTGGCTTCCAGCAGCGAGCGTTGCGTCGCACTGCTTCAGGGTCTGTTGGATCAAATCAAGTTGGGCGTCGCTTTCTTTGTCAACGTATTCCCGCCAATGCTGCGACCACCAGTCCGCCCATCGTCGGGCAAGTTGCAGGAACTGGCGACGCGCGGCGCGTTGCTGGTTGAGATCTCCCTCCAAATGGGCAAAATTGAGCTCTTCCCAACCGAGCCTCTGGCCGGTCATCTTTTCGAGCGCAGGCATGATCTCCCGGATAGGACGGCCGAAGGAGAAGTAGACGGCGCCCTCCGGCGGCCCGCCGCGACCGCCCTGGTAGTCTTCACCGTGCTCGCGCATAAAGTGGGCGAGCGGGGGATCGTCGTTGATAGGCAGGCCAAAATCGCTCCCGGCCGGTTGCGATAAGCGAGGGATGGTGCGGATCATGGCAGGGATCGCTCGCGGATCGCCAATGCCGCGCAGAACGAAACCGAGTGCGCGGAGCGTCGTGTTTCGCTGGGTGCGATCGAGTTCCGCAATCAACTTCGGAACCGCCGGCTTGCCGATTTGAATCAATTCGCGGATGGCCGAGGCCCACAGGCGTTGGTGGTCGGCAATCTGGTAGATTCGCAAGACCTCGATAGCATTGTCGATGAGAGCTTGTTGGTTGATCGCGGGGTTGCGCGGCGTCGATTTCAGGAGCTTCGCCATGCGCTCTTCGCGCTGGGCGATCACGCGTTTGGCCGCGGCAAGCTTTTCTCGATCTGCCGGCGCGAATTGGCTGCGCCACGAGGTCGCGCCGTGCAGCGGCTGGTGCCAGGTCCAGCCCTCGGGCGGCTTCTGCCACCAGCCGCGGCTAAACTCGACCTTGCTGGGATTTCCCATAGTGTCGGCTACATAGGTAGCTCCCTCGATCACATCGGCTACCTGCGTCCCCGCGGGGAACGGTTCGAAGAGGTCGGCCAACCTGACCTTGCCGTGCACCATTTGCAGCACGCTCACCGTGTCGAAGC
>JAJYGU010000429.1 GCA_021784975.1 Planctomycetota bacterium | reverse complement strand
GGCAATGGCCAGGAAGGCGGCCAAAGCGGGTGAGAAAGCAAATGTCTGCCGCAGCACCGGCTTGATGCTTTCCTGGGCGCCGGCCCCGCCAATGGCCGCCGCAATTGCGCCCAACAGGGTGATGGCCACTTGCATGGTGGCCAGACTGCCCTCCATGTTCTGCTTCATGTGCAGGGCGGCCTTGGCGCCGGTCCGGTTCTCGCGGACCAACAACTGGAGCCTTCCGATGCTAATGGACGCCAAAGCAATTTCGTAGCCGGCGAAGACGCCGTTGAACAAGACCATCGCCAGCATGGCGATCAGCTCGACCACAAACTCCACGAACCCCCCCCTTGTTGGCAAGCGCCGACCGTGACGCCGCGGCCCGTAAGCCGCCCGAACGTTATCATAGCAGCCCGGAGGCAACAAGACGACTGGCCTGGCCAAGACGCCGGCCGGGGAGGACGGTCTCAAATTGCGCGGAAAGGACCGACCAAGTCCGAAATCCGAATTCCGCAATCCGAAATCCTAAGAAGTTCCGCCCTTCGGCGTTGGCCGGCAGGCCGGGACGATCCGCGCCGGAAGCCTCGTGCTGTTGGTCGCCTTCGGATCGGGATTCGTCCGGGGATCGGCGCTGTTACGCATGTAGCAGCGCCTCGGCGGCCGCCCTCTCCCGCAGCTTGTAGCGATGGATCTTCCGGCTAGGCCATGTGCGATTCTTCTAACAAGCCAAGTCGCAAGCCCAATGCCTTCGCCACCGCTTGCACGTTTGATAATTGAGCGTCGCGGCCGTATTCGATGTCGCGGACGGTGTTGGGGTTCGGGATGCCGGCCAACTTCGCCAGGGCGTACCACGTCAGGCCCTTGGCTTCCCGGGCCCGGCGAATTTCCGCCGGGATACCGGGCGGCGACGGTTTACGTCTCGCCCCGGGTGCGGGGGGAAACTCTTCCATCACCTTCTCCCGATTCGCGGCGTGCCGCTTTCGCTCTTCGGCGGTCGCTGGGCGAAGGATGCGTTGGATCTGCTTTTTCGCCATGGAATGTCCTCAAACGTTTCGATCAGTCGACCATCCAGGTCACGGCTCGAGCACTTCAGGATGCGCAGCAGCACGATGGTTCCCTTTGCTGAATCCCATTATAACAATACATTGCGATATGACAAGGCTAAGGGTCAGACAAGGCCAAGGGCCAGAGAGAGCGGAATGCGTTGACGGTGCGCGTGGTGAAGCGCGCGGAGGACTGGCGTTGGGGTAGCCTTTGGGCACGGTGTCGCGGCGAGCCGAAGCTGAAGGCGCTCTTGCGCGATTGGCCCGTGGCGCGTCCACGCAACTGGGTCGGCCTGGTCAACGACCCAATGACGGAAAAGGAGGTGGAGAAGATTCAAGTGTGCATCGCCAGGAACCGTCCTTACGGCGAGGAGACGTGGCAGGAAGAGCAAGCCAGGCGGCTGGGGCTGCTGCACACGCTGCGTGGTGAAGGTCGACCGAAAGCGACGCAAGCCAAAAACTAGCTGCGTCCCCGTTTCGATTCCACCAGTACAGTCACCAGGGGGATGAAATTTAGCGTCCAGTCCCCGTCATGGCAGTTCTGGGGATACCCTGGGGATTTCACGGTGAAATAGTCCAGAACGCACCAAGCGGCGAAGAAGAACACAACCATCATCGCATTCAAGAGCAATATACGCTTCATGTTGGGACCAAGATTTGGCGTTTCCGGATGGGTTGTGGTCTCAGTCCTAAGTGGCCAGCGTGACCGCCTCTGGCTGGTGATTTTCGGCCCGGCTGGTGTCCAGCAACAACTGCATGGTGACGCTCCAACGGCCTTCGCTATCGGCCTCGACGAACCAGTGGGGCATCACCACCACCGACTGGTGCACCAGCTCGAAGCCTCCCTCCGACTGGCTGACGGCCTCGATCGGGAAGGTCCAAAAGCCGGTAGGCCGCGACATCTTCAGCCCCACCTCGATTCCCAGCCACTGGTCGCACAGTCCCAGGCCAAACACGTTGGCCAAGTCGAGCTTCTCGCCGAGTTGGCCGAGCGGTTTGCCGTCGATGTCCAAGAAGTTCCGCCCTTCGGCATTGGCCGGCAGGCCGGCGAAATTGAACTCCACCGCGAAGTGGAGCGGCCGGCCTTGCGGCAGATTTTCCAGCAGGTAGGCGACTTGCAGGGCTGAGCTGCCGGCATCGAGCGTCAGTCCCTTGGTGATCCGCAAGGGCACGTCGCCGGCCCGGCCTTCGCGCATCAATTGCACCTGGATGCGCTCGGGGTTGCGGCGGATGCGGGCTTCATACTCGCTCCCGAGGAAGTCGCCGCGCTGCGGCGCCTGCCCGGCGGCCACCGCCTGGAGCGTGGCCTCGCCGTCGTAGAACAGGTCCAGCAGGCTCTTGCGCGGATGGTCGTCGTATTGCAGCCGCTGGTCCAAGTCAGGCTGCTTGAACACCACCCGGTCGTGAATGCTGGCCACGTCGCCAGCGTGCTGGTCGGCGTGGGCCAGAATTTTGCGGTGGTAGGCCTCGGGCCGGCGGGTGAGGGTCGCCAACAGGTTGTGCGCAGGGTGGCGGACGTCCAACTCCAACAATTGCCCGCCGCGGCTGGGGGCTACCAGGGCCATGAGCTTGTCGTTGCAGAGGCGGACTTCCTGCCGGGCGTCGAAATTGAAGTCGTCGGCGGTGGCCTCGATCCAGTTCTCCGGCCGGCCGACCGCCTTGTCGAGCAGGTTATCGGCGTTGATCAGGTGCTGGTAAATGGCGTTGCGGAGATGTGGCAGGTAGATGCCGCCAAAGGCGCCGTGCCAGTAGCCGCAGTTGCACTGACCGCGATACAGCTCGCCGCGGGCTTGTTCGAGCAACGCATCGTCGATCTTCTCGCCGGCGGCGGCCGCCTCGAAGGCCTCCTGAAGGCGGCGGCTGACCATCATCATCCGCGAGTACATCTCGTCGGACTCGGGATACTTGACTTTGAAGTTCCGCCAGAAGCCGCCGCGGACAAATCGCCGCAAGACCGGCCAGCGGGGGTCATCCTGCATCTGGTGCGCAAGCTGCTCGTACTGAGCAAGTTGCTCGGCCGGCAGCGACCATTCGGTCATCTCGCGGTAGCTACAGTCGGGCAGATAGATTTTGCCTACCGGGGGCACGTTGTCGAACGCCTCGGCCAGAGTAGTCACCTGAATCCACTGCTGATTTTGCACCAGGGCGTCGAAGAACTGCACCAGCCAACCGTTGTCGTAGACGTGCTTCTTGGTTTCGGGCCAGGTGCCGAACTTTTCGCCGTCGTCGCCAAAGACGGCAATCGCCCCGGGGTGTTCCTCGGACAGCTTGGCCAGGTACTCGATGGTGGCCTGCGGTGCGGCGAAGGGAATCACATACCGCAGCCGCTCACTGCCCGGAAACACCGACAAGAGCCGGCCTTCGTCCTCGGTCAACAGGTGGCCGGTCAACTGCGATTCGGTCATTCCGGCGCACTTGAAGTGGAAATCGTCGAGCACGGTGTATTCGAGGCCGGCGTCGACCAGGTCGCGGGCAAACGACGGCTCCCACACCCGTTCCGGTACCCAGAAGCCGCGAATGGTGGCTCCGAGCCGGTTTTGCAGCCAGCGAGTGTAGGCGCGAATTTGCCCGATGCGGTCGCGGGCTGGAATCATTGCTAGAATGGGCTCGAAATACGCGCCGCCTAAGATTTCGACGCGCCGCGCCTCCACCAGTTGCGCCAGCCGATCGACATACTCCGGATGCCGGCTATCGAGCCACTCCATTAGCGATCCGCTCGTGTGCAGCGAGATCTTCAAGGACTCGTAGCGGCCGAAAACCTCCAGGAAAGGGCGGTAACTGTCCTCGAATGCCTGTTGAAAAACGTAATCGAAATTGCCGACGGGTTGATGATTGTGCAGGGCCAGGATCAGACGGATTGGATTGGGCATGATGGATGGAGGATACAGGACTTAACGTGACACAAATGGGACAGTCCCGCTGTCCGCGGTGGTATTCCGCGTTTGCCCGCAGAATCCTTTTCACCGGGATTATTCACGCCGCCGGAGGTTCGCTGCGCAGCCGTGCAATGGTAAAGCGAAGCGTAAGCGAGGCTGAGTCTCTTGGCCATCCTCGCTTACGCTTCGGGTCACAACGCGGCCGTGAACCATGTACGGTAGCTGCCAAAATCGGGACGGTCTCCGCCACCGGGCGGTACCAATTCCTTAATCGGCAGCCGCACCGCAGTTTATCCAGTCTGCCTGGCCGGAATAGTTTGCGATTCCTGAGTCTCGATCTCCACTTCACGCAGGAAGGCCGCCGCGTCTTCCGGCGGGACCGGGTTGATGTAGAAGCCGGTCCCCCACTCGAAGCCTGCGGTCTTCGTCAAACTCGGCATAATCTCCAAGTGCCAGTGATAATGTCCGAGCTCCTGCGTGTCAAAGGGGGCCGTGTGGATGATGTAATTGTAGGCCGGCTGGTCAAGGGCGGCCTCAATCTTGGCGATCACCTGCCGCATGACGCCCGACAGTTCGTCCACTTCGTTCTTTTGGATGTTTTCAAAATGGCTGGCGTGGTTCTTCGGCAGGATCCAGGTTTCAAAGGGGAAGCGGCTGGCGAACGGGCAGAAGGCCAGAAAGGCGGGGGTATCGAGGACGATCCGCTTCTCCACCGCCGACTCTTGCTGCACCATGTCGCAATAGACGCAACGGCCGCGGTAGTTGAAAAACTCCAACGAGCCGGTCATCTCCTCCCAGACGTTGATCGGCACGATGGGAGTGACGATCAGTTGGCTGTGGGTATGTTCGAGCGAGGCCCCGGCCGCCGCCCCCACATTCTTGAAGATCATCCCGTAAACCAACCGCGGGTCTTTCTTCAGGTCCACCAACCGGTCGCGATACACCCACAACACCTCGCGTAATTCGTCCTCGGTAAGCTCGGAGGTGCTGACCAGGTGCCGCGGCGACTCGATGATCACCTCATGCGCTCCGACCCCGGCCATCATGTCGTAGATGCCTTCGCCGCGCTTGTTCAGCGATCCCTCGATTTCCAAGGCCGGGAACTTGTTGGGCACCACCCGCACCCGCCAGCCCTCCCGGTTGCGCTGCGAGCCCGGGCGGCGATAGGCGATGATCTCGCCGGGCGTCTTGTCTTCCTGGCCTTCACAAAAGGGGCAGAAGCGGCCCTGGTGGCGTTGCGGGGTGGAATCGAAATCATGCGGACGCTTGGCCCGGCTGGTGGCAATAATCACCCAGCGGCCAACAATCGGATCTTTGCGGAGGTCGGGCATGGGAGCAGGGATTGGGGATTGGGGATTGGGGATTAGAGGGGACGGGCAAAGCATCTTTGCTAATCCCTAATCCCCAATCCCTAATCCCTTGGTGGTTCAGGCTTGCCACATAATCAACTCGTAGTCCGGCGAGGGGACCGAGGTTTCGATGGCCCCTTCGTGCGGAATCCGTTCGACGGACTCTTGGTCTTTGATCACTTCGAGAAAGAACTGCACCCGCTCGTCCGTCCGCAGCGTCAGGCCGCGGAAGGGAATCGCCAACTCCAGCAGCAGGTCGGCGGCTGCTTCCAGGCGGGCCCCCGATACCGGGGTGCCGTGGTGGCTCAATACCGCCGCAGGCGTCTTGCGGCTCGGGTGCGAGATGGCGACTTCAAATCCCCGCGGCTGCAAGAACGTCATCCGAATCGCCTGCACCTCGGCCAACTGCTCGCGGAACGGCCCGCCCCGCGAATCCAGCCGGATAAACAGCCGTTCGGTGTCGAAGCCGAAGTACAAGTCGGAGATGTAGCCCTGGGTGACCATGCTCATGGCCCCGCGCGAACCGCCGCAGACGTAGTGGCCGGCGTTGATCCATTCAAAGTAGGTCCGGCGGCCATCGACTTTCACGCTCAACAGCCCGGTCGGATCGGAATAGGTCTTGGGGCGCCGCTGCCCTTCGTGGATCGGATGGGCCAGCTCGGCGGGCGGCTCCTCACCCAGCAGCAGGTACACGTTTTGCAAGTGCTTGCGGAACAGGCGATCGAACAGTCCGTCCTGGGCGCTGGAATGACTGTCGCCGAACCACCAGAACCAATCGCTGCCTTCGGCGATGTAAAGCTCCTCCCAGGCGCGGGCTAGTTGCTCGGCGGGTTTGGCCTTCCGGGCGGCCAGTCCCAGCAGGTATTGCCGGGTTTCATAGACGAAGTCCCAGGCCCGGTTGCACTCGGGGTGGCCGATCCAGATCCCGAAATTGTGCTGGATCCAGCTTCCGGGAAAGAGGTGGCCGAGCCGATCGGTGGCCGGGTAGCGGGCCAGGTAATCGCCCACCCGCACCGGGGTGATTTTCGGGTGCTGGGTGAGGCGGCGGTAGACGCCGCGGAGGAAATCGACGCCCGAGTTGGGATAGTATTCCCAGCAGTTCTCGCCGTCGAGGATGATGCTCACCAGCGTGGGGCGGTGCCCGGCATTGCCGGTGGTGGCGTGACCGATGGCCTCCAGCTTGCCGACGAAGTCGTTGACCGCGTGTTCGGCGGCATACCGCTGGTAGTGGAAGCCGATCTGATCGCTCATGGCGTGATCGCGGAAGATGATTTGCAGTTGCCGGCCCTGCTCTTCGACCCGCCACGGGCGGTAGAGCATCTCGGGATTGCGGAGGTAGCCGTTGCTGTCGCGGGAGATCCAGCCGTCGGTCGAGCAGGAGAGGATCTCTTCGTCGGTGCCGATCCATTGAATGCCGGCCTCGGCAATGGCTGGAATGATTCCCTGGCAGACTGATCCCTCGGAGGGCCACATGCCCCGCGGCTTCTGCCCGAACAACCGCTCGTGCGATTCGACCGCCCGGCGGAGGTGCTCGCGGGCGTCCTCGGGGTAGCTTTCCAGGTACTTGGGCAGCATCACGTTGGGCATCGCCCGGCGGGCGAGCCGTTTGTCCCAGAGCAGGGGCAGGATCGGATGGTAGAAGGGGGTGGTGGTCAACTCGAGCTGTCCCCGCTCCTGCAGCTCGCGGTGCAAGGGAATCACCTGGCGCAGCAACTCCATCTGCTTGTCCAACAGCCACTGCTTTTCCTTCTCGGTCCAATTGCGTCCCTTGGCGCGGAACTCGGCCAGCTCGGCGTCGCGCTCGAAGGCCAGCGGATGGATCCACACCAGGTTCGACCAGCATTGCAGGTCGATGATGTCCTTCTTATTGAATCGTTTGCGGGCTTTCTCGGCCGAATCGACCGACAGCCCGCGCTTCTTGTACAGCTCGTGATATCGCGGAAAGGGCCGGATCATCTGGTCCGGATGGACCATGAAGAAATTGTCCAACAGATAGTTCATCTCGTCGGCGTTGAGCCCGTCGGCCGGCAGCCGCGAAACCCGCAGGTGGGTGTCTTCATGCCCGTGCTCGGTGTAGGCCAGCAACTGGTGCAAGAGGCTGGGCACCAGGTTGATGGTGGCGTGGAGCTTGGGCGACTCTTTCAACAGCATCGCCATGCCCCAATAGTCCTTGGTGCCGTGCAAGCGGACCCAGGGCATGGGGTTCTCGTGGGCGAGGTCGTCGGGGTAGTAGGGCTGGTGCTGATGCCAGAAAAAGGCCAAGGCGACTTCGTGCATGGCGATCCTTCACCTCGAAAAGAAGGCACTCCGTTCAGGGACGATTGGCATGCTCCTAGGTTGTAAGCCCGCGGTTGTGTCCGCGCTCGATGGTCTTCTGATACAGCTCGACATACTGCCTCGCGCTGCGGGCCCACGACCAGTCTTGCCGCATGCCGACATCAATCAGCCGCGGCCAGATCTCCCCCCGCCCATAGGCATCGCAAGCCTGGCGGAGGGCTTCGCTGAGGGCCAGGGCACTGTACTCGTGGAACACGAAGCCGTTAGCGGCCGGGTGGGAGGTTTGGGCGTCGTAACCGATAATCGTATCGGCCAGACCGCCGGTGGCCCGCACCAAGGGGACGGTGCCGTAGCGCAGGCTGTACAACTGATTCAGCCCGCAAGGCTCAAATCGGCTGGGCATCAGGAAAATGTCGGCCCCGGCCTCGATGCGATGGGCCAACGGATTGGAGAACTCCAACCGCACGGCCACCTTCTGCCGGAACCGCTCGGCAATTGTCTCCAAGAGCTTGTGATACTTGGGCTGGCCGGTGCCCAAGACCACCCATTGCACGTCGCTGGTCTGTACCCAGCGCTGCATGACGTCGGTGATCAGGTCGAACCCCTTTTGATCGGTAAGCCGGCCCACCAACCCCACCAAGGGCGCCCGTGGATCCGGCGGCAAGCCTAATTCCTGCTGCAGGGCCGCCTTGCAGGTCGCCTTGCCATTGGCTACCGATTCCACGTTGTAGTGGGCCGGCAAGTGGGGATCCGTGGCGGGGTCCCACTCGCGCGGATCGATCCCGTTGAGAATCCCGGAAAGCACATCGCGGCGGTACTGCAACACGCCCTCCAGCCCGCAGCCCAAGGGGCTTCCTTGAATCTCCTGGGCATAGCGCGGGCTGACGGTGTTGATGGAGTCGGCGAAGACCATGCCGGTCTTCAGCAAGTTCAGCATGCCGTGGAACTCCATCTGCCGCCAATTGAAATACTTCCAATCCAGCCCGGTCAACAGCATGTCCCAATGCCAGAACTGCCCCTGATACGAGATGTTGTGTATGGTAAACAGGCTGGCGATCCGCTGGTAGCGCGGCACCGAATGATACTCGATTCTCAAATAGGCGGGGACCAGCCCGGTCTGCCAGTCGTTCGCGTGCAGTACGTCCACCTGCAAATCAAGCAGGCGGATGGCCTCCAAGACGGCCCGGCTGAAGAACACGAACCGCTCGCAGTTGTCGGCGTAATCCTTGCCGTCGGTGTGGTAGAGCTGTTCGCGATCGAAATACTGGTCCTGCTGCACGAGGTACACCGGGACCTGGATGCCCGGGATCATAGTCCGCAAGAGATGCCCGGTGACCATCTTGCTGCCAATCGGCACAATAAAATCGATTCCCATCGACTCGATCGGCAGGCCGCACCCCCCCACCTGCCGGTAGGCGGGTAGAATGATCGCGGGCTGGTGCCCCAGCCGGACCAACTCGATGGGCAGAGCCCCGCAGACGTCGGCCAGCCCGCCGGTCTTGGCGAACGGCACCGCTTCGCTGGTAGCTAATAGGATATTCACAATGGCAGATTATCGCCGATCTTTCCGCCGTGCAAAGGGGGGAGAATCTACGGGACCGTCAATCTTTATCGTTTAGTTCCTGGATACGCACATTAAACAAATGCCCTAAGCTATGCAGATTGTCAAGAAAGAAGACCTGCATACCCGCCAAGTCTACGTCATCGTTACAGTCGGAACGTCGCTCACAACGCATGAGCTTTTCCGTGCCGAGACGCATGTGTGCGGCAGGGAAACCACGATGTCATGAAGGGGGGGACGAGCGGACAAGCAGCGAGACAGGTCAGTCAACATTGTTTCCATTGACTGCACATTGGAATAGTGCCTGCTTAAACACCCGCGCCCCTTCCTCCTTCAAATCGTCCCCAAATTGCGTCTCCCCGCCAGCAGAAGCCAGAGGAAAAAGGGGCCGCCGAGGAGCGAGGTGAGGATTCCTACCGGCAGTTCGGCCGGGGCCATCACGGTGCGGGCAAAAGTGTCGCAGAGGACCAGAAAGGCCCCGCCGAAAAGCCAAGTGGCCGGATACAGGTGGCGGTGCTCGGCCCCTACCAACAACCGGCAGATGTGCGGGGCCATCAAGCCCACGAAGCCGATCGGGCCGCACACCGCCACCACCGCCCCGACCATCATCGACACCGCCAGGAACAAGAGCGTCTTGGTCTGAGCGACGTTCACGCCGCGGGCGCTGGCGAACTCCTCGCCGGTGGTCAATAGGTTCAGTTCGTGGAGCAAGTACCACACGATCAGCCCGCCAGCCACCACAAACGGCAGCACGCTCATGACGTCGTGGAAGGTCACCACCCCCTCCAGTCCGCCCATCACCCAGCGGAGCATGCGATAGGTCTGAGTGAAGTCGCTCATGTATTGCAGAAACAGGATGAGGCTGGAAAAGAAGAAACTGACCGCCACCCCGGCCAGCAGCATGGTGGCGGTCGATGAGCCTGCCCGCGATTGCGTGGTCAGCGCGTAGACCAAGACGATGGAAAGCAAGGCCCCCAGGAAGGCCGAGAGCGAGACGCTGGAGATCCCCAGCAGGCTGAACGTCCAACGTTCGAGGATGCAGACGGCGGCGCCCAGTGAAGCCCCGCTGGAGACCCCGAGGGTAAAGGGAGTGGCCAACGCGTTGCGAAACATCGCCTGGAAGGCCATGCCGCTGGTGGAAAGGGCCGTGCCGGCTAGAAACGCCAGCAGGACCCGTGGGATGCGAAGCTTCCACAGGATGTCGGCCTGCGAGGCGTCGCTGCCCCCGCCCCACAGCGCGGAGAAGGGGAGCGATTCCATGCCGCAAAACGGCGTCACCAGGAGCACGCCGACGGCCAAGACCAGCAACAGCAGGATGGTGGCGCGGCCACTCATGGTGTCTTCTCCTCGGCCGTCTCAGGTCGCGCCGACCTCTGCTCGGTGGAATGGGAAGCTCGCCTCGGCACGATCATGGGCATGCCGTTGCTGGGGTGATCAACCAACAAAAGCGGACTGCCGTAAATCCGCCGCAGCACGTCGTCGGTCATCACCAGCCCCGGCGCACCAAAGAACTCCACCCGGCCCTCGCGCAGGGCCAGAATGCGGTCGCTCTCCAGCACCGCCCGGTTCAAGTCGTGGGTGACAATGACAATCGTCACCCCAAACTGCCGATTTGCCAAGCCGATCAAGGAGAGGATGTCATCCTGATAATGGTAGTCGAGGAAGGTGATCGGCTCGTCCAACAGCCAGATCTCAGCGCCCTGGGCCAGGGCCGAGGCGATGTATACCCGCTGCCGCTCGCCGCTGCTGAGCGTGTCGAGTCGCCGCTGGGCGAAGGCCGCCGTGCCCGTGCTCTGCATTGCCTCCCGCACCAGCCGGCGG
>JAJYGU010000136.1 GCA_021784975.1 Planctomycetota bacterium | reverse complement strand
TGCGCCTCAGGCGGATATTTGCCGCTGGAGTTCTTCACCTCCAGCGGGCTCTTGGCATGGAGCGTCTTCCACTCGATCTTCTGGATGAAGTACTCGCCGTCAAAGAGCTCCTTTTCGGCGGCGCGGCAGCCTTTTTTCAACAGAGCGGCGTACTTGGAAACGTCGTCGCCCAGGGATTGGCCCATGAGTACCGCCGCCCGCAGCGCGCCCAGGTAGAAGCTGGTGCACATGCCATCGGGGCCCCAGAACTCGATGTCGTAGGTGTTGTGGTGGGGCTCAGCGACCAGGCCCCTATGGTCCGGGTCCCAGGTCTGGATGCAGTAGTCGAGGCTGGCCTTGACTTTCGGCCACAACCGGCGGAGCCACTCCGGGTCGCCGCTGACGCGCCACTCGCGATAGACCTTCATGATGCCGCCCAGTTGCCCGTCGGCGGCGGCGTGGAAGGTGTGGGCCGGCGGCCGGATGGGCAGCGAAGAGCGAAAGGTCTGATGGCCGCGCTCGTCCTGCGAGGGGCCGAACTCGGTCTCGCGAAGCGTCCGCTCGAGCGCGGGGAACAGGTGCGGGATGGCCTGGGCGTAGTTCCACACGTGGGTGCAGGAGCCATAGCAGCAGCCTTCGCTGTCGCAGCAGCCTTCGTAGGCCCAGAGCCGGCCGTCGGCCTGCCGCAGCACCGTGGGCGACTTCAAGATCGCCAGGTTGGCGGCCACCGCCTCGATCACCTCCGGCGGCAAGGTTGAGTCATAGAAACAACTGCTGAAACGCTGGCTCTTCTGCCGCAAGCCGTCGTAGTGTTGCCGCCAATAATCGGTCACTTCCGCGATATCGGCAAAGCGGCGTGCGTACCAGGGACGGTAGGTGCGCGGTTCGAGAATCGCCCATGACGAGTGCTTCTTCGGCTCCTCGCCCCGCTGGAGATTGGTGCGGCCGACGTACCAGGCCAGGCGGAGCACAATTTTTTTCGAGGCGCGGGCGGCCAGCTCAAAGGACACAAAGAGCGTGGCCCCCGGTGAGGGATCGCCCTCGGTGATCGCCGGCCGGTCGAAGCAGGCCCCGTCGGCAATGTCCTTCCAGGCCATGGTGAGGGCATCGAAGAAACCGCCGCGGAACCAGGCGGCGTTGACTTTCACCGCCGGGTCGTCGGTGGTGGCCGAAAAGGCTCCCTGCTCCCAGGGCCGGTGCTGGTTTCCCTCGTCATACAGCACGAAGCCGCCCGGAACGGCCTTCACCGAGTGGGGATTGCCGTCGACCGCCATGAAGTTTCGGGCATTGAAGGAGAACACGGCCTCGATCGACTGATCCGAGCGATTGGTGAAGTGATATTCCAGGGCCGCCACCGGCAGGCTGGCGTTATCGGCATCGTTCGGCTCGAAGGGGCTCCAACCCATCAACTCCACGTCGAGTGGGGCTTGGGGATCGCTTAGCTTGACGGTGGCAAACGGAAAGCGGGCCGCGAAGGCCGCGTGACGAAATCGCGGCAGACCGTAGGAGGCGCCGTTGGCGCCGTTGGCCGAGCCTGGCTGCCCAAAAAGCTTCCAGGAGGGAACCGGTCCTTCCAGGACCCGGGCGATCTTGTGCTTCCCCTTGATGGATATCGCGGCAAACACGCATGGTTCATTGAAGACGTCGGGGCGGTTGCGCAGCGAGACGTGCGACAGTGCGCCGCTGCCCTCCAGGCAGATCATGCCCGCCCCCATGCCCCCCATGGGGAAGACCACCCGGCTGAGCCGCAGGCCGGAATAGTCGCCATTGTAGGCGGCCCTTTCGCCGGACGCGGGTGCGGCAGCCTGCGAGGCCGTGATGCCGCCGCCGGCGACCGCCCCTGCTCCCACCGTGGCGGCGGACACTTTGAGAAAGTCCCGCCGGCGGATCGCCGCCGGCTTCTTCTTGGAGTTGCGTTTCATGGCATGGTTCGGCTACTTTTCCAGCCCGTATTCCCGGAGCTTCTTGTGCAACGTGTTGCGGTTGATACCCAACCGGTCGGCGGCCTTGATCTGCACGTTGTCGCAGGCGGCCATGACCTGGGCGATTAGTTCCCGCTCCACTCGGTTAACCACCGCGGCGAACAAGTTCTCGGCGTTCGGGCCGGCGGTGTCAATGCCTTGTTCCACCAACTCGGAGGCCAGCGTCTCCAGGTCGGCGCCGCGTGTGCGGCCGATCCGTCGCGGCTTGCGGCCCAACACCGCTTCCGGCAGCAGGTCAAGCGTCAATTCATCGCCCGGCGCCAACACCACCGCCCGTTCGATGTAATTCTGCAGCTCACGGACATTGCCCGGCCAATGGTAGTCCTGCAGCGCCTGCATGGCGGCCGGATTGACGTAAGGCACGTGGCGCAAGTTCTGCTCGTTGTAGATTCTCAGGAAATGGCTGACCAGGGCGGGGATGTCCTCGCGCCGTTCGCGGAGCGACGGCAGATAGACAGTTACCACGTTCAGCCGGTAATAGAGGTCTTCGCGGAACCGCCCGGCCTCGGCCTCCTCGAACAGGTCGCGGTTGCTGGCGGCGATCACCCGGGTATCGACACGGATGGTCTGCGTATCGCCGACCCGCTCAAACTCATGTTCTTGCAAGACGCGGAGCAGCTTGACCTGGAGCTTCGCGGTGGTCGAGTTGATCTCGTCGAGAAAGACGGTGCCGGTATGGGCCGCCTCGAAGCGGCCGGTGCGGTTGTCGATCGCCCCGGTGAATGCCCCACGGACGTGCCCGAACAACTCGCTTTCCAATAGGTTCTCGGCCAACGCCCCGCAGTTGACGCGAATGAAGGGTCCGCTGCCGCGCGGGCTGAGACGATGAACGGCCTTGGCGATCAGCTCCTTGCCGGTGCCCGTCTCGCCCAGCAGCAGCACCGAGGCATTCGAGCGGGCCACCTGCCGCGTTAAGCGGTAGACGTTCTGCATGGCGGCCCCGGAGCCGATTAGGCCGGGAATCGGCGGACCGTTTTCGTTGCCATCGAAGTTCGGCGAGACGCGGCTCATGGCTCAGGGGACAGGGATCAGAGGTCAGAAGGAAGGATTAGGGATTCGAGGTCAGCGATGAAGCGGGAAGGCGGAGGGATGAAGACCTTCCGCCCTCCTACCCCCGAACTCCGCCTTTGTGTCGGCTTTCCGTTTTCCGCTTTCCGCTTTCTGCCTCCGCCCGAGTCGCATGCTCATCTCGTTGGACTCTTGATTCGGTTGGGGGCTTCGATGCAGTCGAGGATCAGGCCCAAGACATGCTGGGTGGCGGTATCGAGTTTCTCGCTCTGGTTGTAGCGGCGGTACTGTTGGAGGATTTGCTTGGACGTCAACAAGATGCCATGTTTTTCGGTGTTTTGCCGAAAGGCCTTGGCGGCCGCCTGACGCAGCTCGATCGGTAGGGTCAGATTACTGGCTACCTCGACCAGGGCCGGCTGGCTTTCCACGGAATTGATGTTGGCGAGCACCTCGACGGCCCTCGCGCTCAGCTTTGGCGCGTACAGGGCTGTCAGCACGGCGTCTTGCGCCTGACGCAGATCGTAGAGATCGCCGCCAGAACGGCTCAGCCCAACCAATAAGTCAAGGGCCTCAACGGCCTGCCGCTGACGGGCGCTGAAATCGACAAACTCCCGCGGCCCCAGCCTGGCCAACTGCTTCAGTTGCCACTGGATGGCCGAGTCGTCATTGGGCCACGCGAAGGCCATCGACCACGGGTCCGATTCGGCGGCATGTTCCGCTTGGGACATGTATCCCGATCGGGCCATCAGCCCCACCCGCAGCGAGGCCGTCCGTTCGTCGCGCCGCAACTGCTGCAAGAGGATGCCAATCGGCGGCCGGCCGATGGAAACGTCGATCATTGCCAACTCGTAGTCGGGGGATGCGGCGGCACGCTCCGCCAATTCCCGGCCGGTGGCGGCGACGTCGGCCTGAAAACCCTGCGAGGCCAACATGCCCGCCAGGTTGCGGGCCTGCTGAAGATTGGGGGCGGCCGTCAGGGCGCGGCGGACACCGCCGCTGGCGGCGAAGAAGGCCAAGGCCCGCGGCACATCGCTGCTGCCCGGATAGGCCCGCACCGGGCACAATCCCACGATGGCCTTGAGTGCCGCCATCCGTACGCGGCGGTTCGGAGATCTCACTGCCTGGACCAACAACGACGGCTCGGTGCCTTGATAGAGCAACTGGCGGGCGCTGCCGATCTGGCCCAGTAAGCGTACTGCCGCCAGGGCGGCGCCAACGTGCCCCCCCGGCACGTTCTCGCTGGGCATCGCGCATGCCAAGACCGCTTCCAGACTCTTGACGCCGCACCGCTTGGCCTCCGTCACGGCGGGGTCCTTTTCATCCAGCGGCTGTTCCACACCTCGCCGGTATTGGGCCGCTTCTAGCAGGGTGGTGAGGTACAACGTTTCCACGGCATGATCCGCGGAAAGCAGGTAAGCGTCGTGTGCCCAGCGGGCGGCCCATGCGAGTCGCGCATCATCGGCGCCGGATCGCCTCACCAGACACTGCCGCTGGCCTCGATCCCACCACCAGAGGTCAACTGTCGCCTCGCTCCTTGCCCGCCAGGCTCGCGGATGATCGAAGGCCTCGGTAGCGGCGTTGGCCAACCAGCGGACCGCCTCCCGCCGGTCGGGTACCATGCCGTAGGACTGTTTGAGGATTGCGGCGGCGGTCTGACGCACCTCCGCATCGCCTCTCCGCGACCAGCACGGCGCCAGCAGGGCGAGTTCGACCGTCGAACCCTTCATCTCACCGAGGGTCAGGATCACCTGAACTGCCAGCTTCGCATCGGCGCCTTCGAGCACACCCACCAGCGCCTGGCGGCCCATGCGACCCATGCCGGCCAGAGTAGCCCGCACATTAGCGTCTTCGGCAGCCCGGGTTGGGTCGGCGAGCACGTCGATCAGCGGCCCGATGGCCGCCCGGGGTGTCTCCTGAAGTTGCACGGCTGCCAGATCGCGGCGGTCGAGCGAGGCATCTTGAAGTTGTTGGATCAAGGTGGCGATACGCTGGGGGGAGTCGCGCCGCGCGGCCACCGCCGCCGAGACGGCGTCGGCTAGTTGGCGGCCCTCCGGCCGCAGGGCATCTTGCTCGGCCAGGTGGAGCAAAGCCGCCGAGCCGACCGCCTCGCCGAGATCGGCCAGTTGCTTCGGCGACAACTTGGCATCCAGCGCCTTTCTGAGAAAGCGCTTGGCCAGATCGGGCCGGCCCAAGTCGGCTAGGATCGTGGCGGCTCGCGTGCAGTCTACGGGTGTGGTCGGCCTGGTGGCCAGGATGGCGGCCACGCCGGAATCGCCACGGGATTCGTCTTGGCTGGGCTGCGGAACCGCCGCCGCGGCCTTCTTTTCTGCGCGCGCGGCCGGCTTTCGGGCGGGCGACCTGGTGGCTGACCTTTCGCCCGCAGGCTTGGCCGCCGGATCCTTGGCGGCCGGCCGAGCGTTACGGGCAGCTTTCGGTGTTGCGGGCTGTTCGCCCCAGGTGGGCGCGACCCACGCCAACACCAAGACAGTGCTCAAGCCAGCGGCAATCGTGCGAGTGCGAGCGTTCATGGTCACAGCGCAACTGCGTCCAAATCGAGTTCTACAGGTCACGTACCTTCTACGGTCCCCACGCCGCACGATCCACGCCCCACGGTCCACGCCGCACGGTCCACGCCTCTAATTACGTGCCTTCCATCGCGCCACTTGTTCCCGCACCGAGTCGGGGCTGGTCGAGCCGTGGCTGAGCATCGCGGCCACGGCCTTCTCGGGCCCCAACACCTGGTAAACGCCCGCATCCAGTCCAGGATGGGCCTCTTGAAAATCGGCCAGGGGCAGGTCCGAGAGCCGCAGCCCGAGGTCCATGGCTTTCCGCACCAGTCGCCCCACCAATCCGTGGGCGGTCCGCTGCGGCACGCCCCGGCGAATCAGATACTCCATGAGCGTAGTGGCGTCGAGATAACCCCGATCGAGCCGCTCGGCAATGGCTGCTCGATTCAACTCTGCCCCGGCCACCACCGCTGCGGCTAGCTCCAGCGACACCCGCACGGTGTCGAATGCATCGAACAACGGCGGCTTATCTTCCTGGAGGTCGCGGTTGTACGCCAGCGGCAGGCCTTTGATGAGCACCAAGAGCGTTTGCAGGTTGCCGATCACCCGCGCAGTCTTGCCGCGGATCAATTCCAATACGTCGGGGTTGATCTTCTGCGGCATAATTGACGAGCCGGTACAGAACGCCTGGGGCAGCTTCAGGAAGTTGAACTCGGCAGTCGACCAAACGATCCATTCCTCGGCCCAGGTACTTAGATGCTCGGCAATCAGAGCCAGCACGAAGGCAAACTCCAATACAAAGTCGCGGTCACTGACGGCGTCGATGCTATTGGCGGCCACGGCGTCGAACCCAAGCCGCCGGGCCACGTCGGTCCGGTCGATCGGTAGGCTAGTGCCCGCCAAGGCGGCCGACCCCAAGGGCAGCACGTTGGCCCGACGCCGGCAATCCGCCAGCCGCAGCCGATCACGCTCGAACTTCTCGCAATAGGCCAGCCAATAATGCGGCGCCAACACCGGCTGGGCCCGCTGGAAATGAGTATAGCCGGGCAAAATGACATCGATCTCCGAGTCGCACCGCCCAACAAAGGCCTGTTGAACCTCCTTCAGTCTGGCGTCGATCTCGTCGATGGCCTGGCGGACCCACAGCCGCAGATCGGTGGCCACCTGGTCGTTTCGGCTGCGGGCGGTATGCAATTTGCGCCCCACGTCGCCAATCCGCTCGATCAGCGACGCCTCGACATGCATGTGAATATCTTCGCGCGCGGTGCAGAAGGGGAATTGGCCGCGGTCGATCTCCTGCCGAATTTCTCGCAGTCCCTGCTCAATTTGTTGGCACTCGGCAGCAGTCAGGAGCCCGACTTTGGTGAGCATCTGCGCGTGGGCGACCGATCCGTCGATATCATGGGCATACAATCGGCGGTCGAAGCTCACGCTCTCCGTGAACTCTTCGACGCGACGGTCGGTCGCCTGCTCGAAAACCCCACCCCACGGCTTTTCCGCCACCTATCCCTCCCAGAAACCGTCGAACCCCCAAGAAGTTTACCACATTCACTGTAAGGCAGGCGGGGGGGTATGTCAACGACGGGTAGCTATATAGGGTGGAACGTCTTCATATAGGCGAGGGGAAACGGCGTGTAACACCTGTGTATTGCCGACGTGCTGCCGGCCGCCGTAGCGGCCATTAGGATGGACGTGCCAGCCGGTGCGGACGTCCTTTGTGTTGCGGCCCCGCAGATTCAGATGTGTGCGTCTTCGTAGATCCAACCCCCCTTCCAACTTCACTTTCAGCCAGCTTTGGATCGCTTCCTGCGAGCAGCTACTGACCGTTTCCTCGATGTCGATCGTGACCCTTGCCTTGGGACGACATCTGATCGAGTATATGACCATTGATCACGCGGTCCCACAGCAATGAGCATATTGTCGGGCGTGAATATCTCCCAATACGGTACATCGCATTTGTCGTCCTCAGCCGATGGGGTCAAATGAAACGCATACCCGTCGTCGAAAGACAACCATAGATGTCCGGTAAAAGGATCGAACCCCATGTTGGAAACGGTTCGTCGCTCAAGTACCTTGATTTGGTCGGCTAGTTTATCTTCAGTGTGATTCTTGGAAACGATTTCACCATGAGGCGTGTTGATAACCCAAGAAGTGCCGCAGGTTGCTAATATCCACGATCCTCTGTTCTGACCTCTTATGCGGGAGGGAATGCGTTTGCCAAAGTGCAAGTGAAGTTCGCCGCCATAAGCGAATGTCACCGACCAGCACCTTTGCCCGAGGATACCTTTCATCAAGCTGTACGGTTGTGGCGTCCGTATCTTCTTTGTCGTCATATAATGTTTCCTCTCGGAACTCCCTGAGGAGCTCCCGCAATTTCCTATTCTTCCAACGTGCGAAAATGGATGCTCTTTCGGCGGGTAAGGTGGAAGAAGCCGTACCGCGAGAGGGTCGAGCCCTTGCCGCTGTCGCGATAGCCCGTCCAGGGCAGGGCCGGATCGAGAAAATCGCAGCGGTTCTGGTAGATCGTGCCCGCCTCAACGTCGCGGGCGAAGCGATCGGCGCGGTCCGGATCGCGGGTCCAGACCGAGGCCGTCAGGCCGTAGCGAGTATCGTTCATCCGGACCACAGCCTCATCATCGTCGGCCACGGCGAGCACGGGCAACAGTGGGCCAAAGCTCTCCTCCTGCATGACGAGCGCATCGTTGGGCACGTCGGCCAGCAGGGTCGGTTCGAAGAAGTTGCCCGGGCTGCCGGCCAGACGTTTGCCACCCAAGAGCAACCGCGCCCCGCGAGCCACCGCATCGTCGACCTGTTGCTGAAGGACATCCAGCGCGTGTCGACTGGCCAACGGCCCCATCGTGGTCTTCTCATCCAGCGGATCGCCCAACCGGTATTGCCGCAGCACCGCCAG
This sequence comes from Planctomycetota bacterium, assembly GCA_021784975.1. Taxonomy (GTDB): domain Bacteria; phylum Planctomycetota; class Planctomycetia; order Pirellulales; family Thermoguttaceae; genus JAJYGU01. The sequence goes on along the minus strand of JAJYGU010000136.1, from coordinate 2,582 downwards.
TGATTTCTCGAGGAATGCCTCGTAGAGCGACCGGTGGACATAGACCCGTTCCACCGCGCAACACGATTGGCCGGCGTTGTAGCATGCGCCGTCGATCACGTTCTCAACAGTGAAATCGAGGTCGGCGTCGGCGGCGACATAGGCTGGGTCGTTGCCGCCCAACTCCAGCCCGGCGTCGATGAACCGCTGCGCGACCTGCCGATAAATTTCTTGGCCACCCTCGACGGAACCGGTAAAGGCGACATGCGCGATGCGCGGATCGGCGATCAAGCGGCCCGTCTGCTGGTGATCGAGCACCAGATCGGTCACCAAATGGGGGACCTCAAGTTGCCCGAACGCCTCGGCGAAATGCCGCCCGCAGAGCGGAGTCTTCGCGCTGTGTTTCAACAGCACCGTATTGCCGGCCAACAGCGCCGGCACGATTACGTTGATGGGTATAAAGAGTGGATAGTTCCAGGCGGCAACATTGAGGACCACGCCTAACGGCACGTGCTCGATGCGCCGCCGGAAACCGACCTTGGGCGGCAAGATGTCGGCGGCCAGCGTCTCTTCGGCGATCGAAAGCATGTACTCCGCCCGCTCGAACACGCCTTTCACTTCATTGTGGGATTGAACGATCGGCTTGCCCATCTGCAATGTCACGTCGCGGGCAATGGCTTCCGATTGCCGGCGAAAATGCTCCAAGCCTTCACGGACGATTTCCACCCGCCTGGCCACCGGCACCCGCCGCCAGTGGAAAAAGGCTTCTTGGGCCTGGTCGATCGCGCGGCCGATGGCGGCCTCATTTGCGTAAGGGAGCGTGCAAACGGTTTCTTGATTGAACGGATTGATGACCGTCAGTTCCATGGCGGCGGCTCCGAGGTGGAAATAATACGTATTCGTTACGCTCCGCGTGACGTTTTCCTCACGCGGAGCGTGAGGAGTACGTTGCGTTTACAAGGGCGTTACATAAGCGGCGGTGATGCCGCCGTCGGCCAGGAAGGTCGCCCCGGTGGTGTACGACGAGTCGTCGGAGGCCAGAAACAGGGCGGCCTTGGCCATCTCCTTGGACTCGCCGAAGCGGCCCATGGGGATATGCACAAGACGCCGCTGCCGCTTCTCCTCGGTGTTCAGAAACTTCATCAGCAGTTCGGTCTTCAGCGGCCCGGGGCACAGTGCGTTGACGCGGATGTTCTCGCGGGCGTGGATGACCGCCAACTCGCGGGTCATGGCCAGCACCGCCCCCTTGCTGGCCGTATAAGCGATCTGGGGCGTCGCCGCGCCCAAGACTGCCACAAAGGAGGCAGTGTTGATGATCGATCCGCCGCCGGCCCGGCGAAGGGCCGGAATGCCGTGTTTGCAGCCGAGGAAAACCCCGCGCACGTTGACGGCCATGGTCCGTTCCCACACGTCTTCCCCAGTGGAGACGGCGTCGTCGTCGCCACCCAGCATGATGCCGGCGTTGTTAAACAACACGTTGAGCTTGCCATAGGTCCGTTCGGCCACCTCCATCATCGCCCGGCAATCGGCGTTCTGGGAGACGTCGGCCCTAACGAACACCGCCTTGCCGCCGGCCTTTTCGATTTCCGCTACGGTCTGGCGGCCGCCTTTATCATCCATGTCGGCCACCACCACGCTGGCCCCTTCGGCGGCGAACAACACCGCCGACTCGCGGCCGATACCGCTGGCGGCCCCGGTAATCAACGCTACCTTGCCTTCAAGTCGCATCGCATGTCTCCACGAACGAATCAAACAGCCTCTGTTGAACCGGGTCCTCTGCCGCCGACAGCTCGGGATGCCATTGGACGGCGATCAGCTCGGGATGCTCGGGCATCTCGACGGCCTCAACAACACCGTCGGCGGCGGTAGCCGCCACCCGTAGCCCTCGACCGAGATCGCCGATGGCCTGGTGATGCCAGGAAATGGGTGTACACTCGGTGCAGCCGAGAATCTCAGCCAACCGCGATTCCGGTCGGATGGCCACCACATGCGGGGTCGGCTTGCGCGGCGGCAAGCGATGGATTACCTTTTCGCCGACCGTTTCCGGAATATGCTGAATCAGCGTGCCTCCCAAGGCCACGTTCAACACCTGGATCCCCCGGCAGATGGCAAGCATGGGCCGCTCGGTTTCCAACGCCCGCCGCACCAGGGCCAACTCGTTTGCGTCGCGCTGACGATTCATCCCGTAGTTGGTGGCGTGGAGCTGCCTGCCATAACAGGCCGGATCGAGGTCGCCGCCGCCGGTAAGGATCAGGCCGTCGCACCGCTCCAGCCACAACGATATATCGACCTCGACGGGCGGCAAGAGCACCGGCACGCCGCCCGCCCGAACCACCGCATCGCAGTAGAGGGCGGGCACCCGGAACTGGCCCTCCGCGTCGCGGGCATAGATCGTCATGCCGATCAGGGGCTTCATGGTTTCCGCGTCTCAGATCTGCTCAAAGTAACGCCGCCGCTCCCAATCGGTCACCGCCTGGTCGTAGGCTTGCTGCTCGACGCGGTAGAAGTGGGCGTAGGGAGCATTGCACTTTTGTAGGCGTTATGCGGCATTCGTCAGTGGGATTCCAAAGGCTTTGTTGGTCAGGACTTGCCAGTGCTTCGAC
>JAJYGU010000401.1 GCA_021784975.1 Planctomycetota bacterium | reverse complement strand
GATCTGCTGGACGTCGCGGAGCGACGCTTGATGGTAGCCGTGGGTTTCAACCCACGTTTGCGTCGCATGGAAATCTTCCCGCGTCGCGCAGCGACGCTTGAGCGCCTTTCCGGCCCGTCAGTCGTCACTACGCGACGAAAACCTGGCTCCACAATGGCTACGGCGGGTTGAAACCCGCCGCTACCATCATAACGTCGCTACGCGACGAGTGCATTGCCTTTTCCAGCTTTCTACTTCCCGGCCGGACCCGCCTTCTTCAGGCTGTCGAACTTGTCGGCCGCGTCCTTGGGAGTGGCCGGGGCCGGCTTGGCCTTGTCGGACTTGGCGGCGGCGGGCGAAGCCTTGGGTTTCGACGGCTCAGGCTTAGCGGCCGCCGGCTTGGCCGCGGCTGGCTTGGCGGCGGGCTTTGCGGCTCCGGCCTTCCCGACGGCGGGCTTGACGGCCTTGGTCGCCGCGGCGCTGGGAGCAGCCACAGCCGGCGTGGCGTGCCCATGGGCCTTGGCGGCCGGCTTTTCCGTCTTCTTGATCTCCTTCTTCTTGACGAGGTCGTCGTGGCCAAGGTGGATCTTGTGGTAAACATCGTCGGAGATGACGTAGTACCAATCGGCGAAGCGGGCGTTCAACTCGTTGACCTTCTTCTTGCCGTCGGCGATCTTCTGTTGGTACTCGTCCTGCTTCCGCTGGTTCTCCTTTTCGATCCGCTGCCGCTCGGCATCTTCCGGCTTGACCTTCTTGTCGCCGGCCGTCTTGCCGTTGATCTTCTTGTCGTGGGCCGGCTTATCGGCTTTGTGATCGGACTTCGCACCGCCCGCTGCTGGCTTGTGATCGCCTGGTTTGCCCTTGGCGTTCGCCTTGGCGGCGTCCTTCTTGGGCGGCGGCAGGGGGTCGAGTTTCGGCTTCTCGATGGCGTCGGGGTTGAACTCGGCCATCACGAACAGGTAGCGATTGAGCCCCGAGCCCTCGGTCTTCTTGTCGGCCTTCTTGCCGTCTTTGCCGGTCTTGCTCTTGGCCTTGTCGTCCTTGCTGGCCGGGCCGCTGCCGGCGATGCCGCCGAAGCGGAGCACGTATTGCACCCCGTCTTTCATCTGCACGCGGGTCTCGCCGTCGTTGGAGAACAATTCGACCTGGTTGCCCAGCTTGGCCAGGTAGTAGCCGCAATTACGCAACGATTCGACCGCCTCGCGGTTCCTGGCAAAATCGCCCTGCGCCTTTAGATCGGCGCTCAGCCCGCCCGGCTTGCGGCTGACGTCCACGATTTTCAGGTCGTCCAAGGCCGTCTTCAGCTCGTCCAGTTTGGCGGCATTGATTTCCTGGTCGGCGCCCAGCTTGACGGGCGTCCACTGGCCGCCCTTGTCGCTGTGATCGTCGGCCACGAACTTTCGGTCCTCCAGCATCTTCCACTTGGGCTCGCCCGTATCGTTGTAGCCCACCACCATGTCGCCCCGCTGGATTAAGGCCCCTTGGAAGGCGTCCACCGAGTAGTCTTGGATGGCCAGTTGCTTAAGGTCCCAGGTATTGATGCCCAGGAGGTTCCGTTCGATCCAGTTTTCAAACTTGGTGGAGAGCTTGTCGGTCTTGGCTTCCACCACGTAGATCGCGTCCTCGCCGACCTTGCGAACGTAACGCAGGCCGGTCCGGCCGGGCACTTCCTTGCCGATCACCAGGGCCAGCAACTCCTTGCCGTCCTTGGCCTTCATGACGACTTCGGTGCCCACCCCGGTGGCCCCGACCTTCAGCGTCTTCAGGTCGGGGGCGACGACCCCGTACTCCTGTTGGTCCCCCTGGTCCTCGCTGACCTTCTGCAGGATAGTCAGGTTCATCAGGCCGGCGGCCGCCGAGGCCACCTGGTCTTTGGCGTCGGCCGGGTAGTCGTCGTGCGAGGGGATCCGCCAGACCAGTTTGCCCTTCACGTTGATCTGGGCCACCCGGAAGGGACGCACCGTGGCCGTGTCTTCGTCGAACTCGGTGATGTCCAGGCTGGTGACGGCCAAGGGATCTTTGAAATTGGGATAGAGCGGCTTGCCGCGAACGTCGTCGGGGCTGGCCACCGGCAGCGAGGGCCGGGCGGCCCAAACCGCCACCACTACCACCACCGCGGCGATCACGAAAGTCAACGTTTTGGCGTTCTCGTTCATGGAGAGAGGTCAGAGGTCAGAGGTCAGGGATCAGAACATGGTCCCCTCTCCCTTTGGGAGAGGGCTAGGGTGAGGGTGAATCGGCCCAGGGCGTCCTGCTACCGCAGCCGTTCGCGGGCGACGCCTTCGCGTTCTCGCTTTCTCCGGGTGAGGAACACGCCGATGGCCACCAGCAGGGGCGGGATCGGCGGCAACAACACGGCCCATAACTTGTATTGATCTTGCACCCGGCGGACGGCCAGGGCCAAGGTGGTTTCCGAGCGGTTGATTTCGGCGTCCCGGTCGCGTTGCCGCTGGGCAAGCTTGACCGCTTTGCGCTGCTCCAAGTCCTGCTGCATCATGCCGACTTCAATGGCCATTTGCTGAATGTCGACGTTTTTCTGTTTCTTCAGTTCGGCGATCTTGTCGGTGATCTGCTTCTGCTCCTGCTGCTCGGCCTCCTCGTAGGCCTTGACCGACTTCTCCCGCGAGGACTCGGCCGCTTCCTTGGCCGCCTGGGTGCTCTGTTCGATCCGGGTGAGCGTGCGGTGCTTCGGCCGCCGCTTGCGAATCTCGATGAAGCGGTGGTCGCCGGCCAGGTCGTCGAGCACGTTCAAGACGAAGGTCACGTTGTCGAAATCGAAGTGCATGCCGATTTCGGGCATGTCGCCCTGCTCGCGGAGCCGGAAGAAGTCTTGCGAGAGCATGTCGATGTCGGCCACCACCACGGCGTTGATCTTCGACTCGGCCGGTTTGGCGGCGTCTTTGCCGGTCTTCTTGGCGGTCGCTCCGCCCGGCGCGGGCGCCGGGGCCTTGCCCTGGATGTGGGCCGCCAGCACGTAGGTCATGTCGGTCGGCCGCTGCCGGCGATTCGGGTTCAGCCCGCCGCGGGGCCCAAAAGGCCCCATCTGCAAGATGTCCTGGAAGGCCACCGTGCCGGTCCTCTCGCCGGTTTCCACCAGCGGCGTGAAATCCAACGGCGAGGCGTGCAGCTTGCCCACCGCGCCGGGGAACGGGAACAGGATGTGTTGCAGGCCGGAGGTGATTTCGTCCTCCTGATTGAACGGCTTGCGGGCCCCGCAGGCATTGTCGACGAACACGAACTCGCGGGGAAACTGGCTGGCCTTGGGATACGGATTGTAGTCCTGCCAGATGACCTGATCGGGGATGAAGTCGACGCCCAACAGGTTCCAGAGCTTGCCGATGTCGCCCTTGGGCGGCGGCGGTTGTCCGCCGAACATCGGGTTGCCGCCGCCGGGGGCCTGCCGGGGCATGCTGGTGGCCGGCACCCCACCGCCGAACACCGGGGCCGGGTCCTCGAAGATGGCCGTCGGCTGGCCGCTCCGCACGGCGGCCACGAAGTTGTCCATTTGCTGCGGGCCGAGCGAGGAGGGCTGCACGGCCAATAAGACGTCGTATTTCTCGGTGATCGGTTTCGACGGATCGACCTTGACCACCTCGTATTGCTTCTCCAACTCGTCGATGATCGGCCAGCTCGGGGTGGCCGACATGGCCTGCATGTTGAAGCCGCCGAACAGCTCGGCGTCGGTCTTCACCACTCCGATCCGCTTCCGCTTCTGCTGGCTGACGGTGCAGATTGAACGCACCAGCTCGTATTCGATCGGGATGCCGCGATCAATGAACACCGGCGCGACTTTCTGCGTGCCGCAGTTCATCACCACGTTGAGGAAGATGCTGTCCAAGGCCCCCTTGCCGTGGTTGAAGGTGGTGATCTGGTGCGGCTCGATCCCGAATCGCTTCTGGGCCAGGGCCGCCTCCTCGCTATAACGTTCGGTATTGTGAACGCGGACTTGGAGCTTGCCGCCGCCCAGGGCCCGCAACTCGCGGAGCACGGTGAGCAGGTTCAGCCGCGTCTGCACGTAACCTTCGGGCACGGCGGGGCTGATAAAGGCGTCGATCTGCACCGGGCGGGTGGTCTTCAGATCGCGGATCAACTGGACCGTCTGCGGCGACAGGGAACTGAGCTTCTCGCTGGTCACGTCGTAGCGGAAGTCGCGGGGCTGGAAGAAGACCACGATCCCGCCGGTGACGGCTACCAAGGCCAGCGAGCGGATGGTGTAATGGGTGGCGTGGGCCCAGCGATGCTCGCCGCTGAACCAGTGGCGCCGGCCAATCAACACCATGCTCACGTAGAGCATGACCACCAGGATCATCATGAAGTAGCTCCAGCCCGATAGCGAGAGCACGCCGTGACCGAAATCGCTGAATTGGTCCCCGATGCTCCATTGCCGGACCGTCTGCACGAACTGCCGCCCGAAGGTGCCGAACAACACGTCGGCGGCCGCCAGGAACACCAGCGGGACGTTGAATAACACGCCGAGGACGAAGCCGATGGTGATGTTGCTCGTCAAGAACGAGGCCACCATGCCGATGGCCAACATGGCCGCCCCGATCAGCCAGTAGCCGATGTAGGTGCCCACGAACAGGCCGCCGTCAGGCTGGCCCAGCCAATCCAGCACCGCATAGTTGCAGAACATCGAGAACAGCAGGGCCACGCTGTAGATCGCCAGGGCCGCCAGATACTTGCCCAGCACGATGTCGAAGTCTCCGGCGGGAATCGTCAGCAACAACTCGTCGGTCCCCTGCTTGCGCTCCTCCGCCCAAATCCCCATGGTGATCGTGGGGATGAACACCAGCATGATGAACGGGAACCAGTAATTGAGCTGGTCGAGATTGGCCAGGTTGTTGTTGAAGAAGTCGGGCGGCCAGAAGGCGGCCACCCCGCCTAAGAGCACGAACACGCAGATGAATACATAGCCCGTGGGATTACCGAAGTAACTGATAAAGTTTCGCCGAAAAACGGCCAGCAACACTTTGGTGTTCATGTCGGGGGTCAGGGATCGGGGATCGGGGGTCAGGGATCAAGGGTCAGGGATCGGGTCCCCTCTCCCTCCGGGAGAGGGTTAGGGTGAGGGCGAGTAGCCGAAAAACGTCGCTTCGCATTTGTGCATCTGCATGCGGGCAGGGAGCCAGCTTTCTGTTTTCCGCTTCACGCCGCGGTCAACTCGCGGAAGCGCTGGTCGAGCCGCTTGCCGCCTTGGGTCAATTGTGAGATCGAGCCGTCGAACACCAGCCGGCCTTCGTTGATAAATAACGCCCGGCCGGCCATGGCTTCCACCTCCTGCAAGATGTGGGTGGAAAGCAGAATGGTCTTGCTCTCGCCGAGCTTGCGGATGGTTTCGCGGACCTCGTGGATCTGGTTGGGATCCAAGCCCGCCGTGGGCTCGTCGAGGATCAACACGTCGGGCTCGTGCAGGAGCACCTGCGCCATGCCCACCCGCTGACGATAGCCGCGGGAGAGCTTTCCAATGGGCTTGCCGATCACGCTGCCCAGGGCGCACAGATCGACGATTGCCTCGATCCGATCGCGTTTCTTCGCCCCGCTCAATCCGCGGGCGTCAGCAAAGAAGCTCAACAGGCTCCGCGGCGTCATGTCGGAGTAGAGCGGTCCGTTTTCGGGCAGGTAGCCGAGTCTCTTGGAGCCGGCCAGACGGTCGGTCGACATGTCGTGGCCGGCGACGCAGGCGACTCCTTCGGTGGGGGCCAGATAGCCGGTCAACAGCTTCATGGTCGTGCTCTTGCCCGCCCCGTTGGGGCCCAGGAAGGCGACCACTTCGCCCTGATGCACTTCAAAGGTAATGCCGCGAACCGCGGCAAAGTCGCCATAATACTTCGAGAGTCCGCGGGCCTCGATCATAGCGGGGCCATGCTGCTTGGACATCGTTTAGTCGCTCCTCACGTCAAAAACCCTCAGACACTCCACCTTCCCAGGGAAGCCGGCCCTAAAGCCGGACGCGCCGAACCGTCGTTACCACGATCGGCCGCACAGAGTTTCCCAGCCGGAAGTTCCCGGCCGAGAACGCGTTGTATCCGTGAATTTCGCATTATAACCGACTTCTTGGGTGGCACCCAAGGTGTACGAGAAGTTTTTCTTGAGGGCCGAACCCCACTACAAGGTGGCATGCTCCGCGATCGCCCGATGAAGTCTCGCTTTAGTTGCCGCCGAACGGACGATCTTGCACTGCCGCGGCCTTTTTTCGGGGGACTGTCCCGATTTTTGTGGCAGGAGGTCAAAAAATTGGGACTGTCCCCTTATGCATGTCCCGGCGTTGTGAAGAAATGGTAGCTCCCTCGGCATCCTTCGCGCCCTCGGCGGGGAAATGAGCGTCTTCCGCTACTACACCGATTCTTCGCGGCGGAAAGCCAGGTGGCGTTTCCAGCGGGCGTCGTCGCTCTGCGGGAAGTCGGTGCGGACGTGGGCCCCGCGGCTCTCCTGCCGGTTTTGGGCGGCCAGGATCATCAGCCGGGCGATGCAGAGCATGTTTTGCAGCTCCCAGCCGGTCGGATCGGTGAACTGCCGCGGCAGCACGTAGCGGCACCAGTGGTTGAGGCTCTCGATGGCCTGGGCCAGACCGTCGGCGTCGCGGCGGACTCCGGCGTTCCGCCACATCAGGCTCTTGAGCGCGTTGCGGATGTCGGTGAGGTTCAACGGCTCGCCGAGGTCGTCGGCGCGGGGGTTTTCGACCGTCTCCACGCGGAAGTCGTCGTGTTGACCGGCGGCCGCCCGCGACGCCGCCTTGCCAACCTGCACCCCATAGACCAAGGCCTCCAGCAGACTGTTGGAAGCCAGGCGATTCGCTCCGTGCAAACCGCTGGAGGTGACTTCGCCGGCCGCCCAGAGGCCCGGCAAGGTGGTGCGGCCCTCGGCGTCGACGGTTACTCCGCCCATCATGTAGTGCGCCCCCGGCCGGACGGGAATCCGATCGCGGGTGATGTCCAAGCCGAACTCGTGGCACACCGCGCCGATGCCCGGAAACCGCGCCCGGACACGGTCCGGATCGAGATGGGTAAGATCCAAATACACGTTGGGATGTTTGGTCTTTTCCATCTGGCTGACGATGGCCAGGCTGACCACGTCGCGAGGGGCCAATTCGGCCCGAGGGTCGTAGTCGGGCATGAAGCGGCGGCCGTGGCGGTCGATCAGCCAGGCGCCTTCACCGCGGGTGGCCTCGCTGATCAGGTGACGGCTCCCGCCGGCGATGTAGAGCACGGTGGGATGGAATTGCATGAACTCCATGTCGCGCAGCTCGGCGCCGGCACGGTAGGCGACGGCCATGCCGTCGCCGGTGGCCACTTCGGGGTTGGTGGTCTCGCGGTAGATCTGCCCCGCCCCGCCGGTGGCCAAGATGGTCTGCTTGGCCCAGACCATGGTCTTGCCGTGGCGGGCGTTCCAGACCAGCGCCCCGCGGCAGACGCCGTTGCTGGTCAACAGGTCGAGGCTGAAGGTGTGTTCCCAGATATCGACGTTGGCGGCCTGCTTGACGCGGCGGATGGTCACCCGCATGACCTCGCGGCCGGTGGCGTCGCCCATGGCGTGCACGATGCGGTCGCAATCGTGCCCGCCTTCCCGGCCCAGGGCCAAATGGTCGCCGATGTGGTCGAACTGCGTGCCCCAGTCGATCAGCTCCTGGATGCGGTGTGGGGCTTCGCGAACCACATGTTCGACTACCTGGCGGTCGCACAAGGCGCCGCCGGCGACGAGCGTGTTCTCGACGTGGCTCTCGAAGCGGTCGTTGGGGGACCAGACGGCGGCAATGCCCCCTTGGGCGTAGTTGCTATTGGATTGTTCCACTTCGTCTTTGGTGATGACGACCACCGAGAGGCCGGGGTCGATCGCCAGGGCGGCCCGCAGCCCCGCCAGCCCGCCGCCGATAATCAGCACGTCGGTGAAGAAATGCGGCACCCGCTTGGGATGGAAGGGAACCAGGTAGCGAGGAACGGAAGTCGGCATGGTTCGTCGTCAAAGTCCATCAGGCAATGTAGGGGTGCTGCACGAGGCGTCAAGGGTCTATAATAGGAGCCAACTGTCGTCGCGCGAAGGGGACAGTCCCATTTTCGTGGTGACCATGCTCCGCATGGTCCCCGGCCGCGAAGGGCACCGACCGAAGGTTGGTCGGGACCGTCCCCGTCACCTGGAACCTTTGCTTGCGGAGCCAACGCTATGAGTCGTCATTTTGGTTGGGCGATGATGATCGCCGTCGGCATCATGTTGGGATACGGCCTCGGTTCTCACCAGCCGAGCCATGCGGCCGCGCAGGCCGAGCCCCAAGCCGGCGATGAGGCCGGCGGAGGAAATGCCAGCACCGAAAATGCCAACACGGAAATCATGCAACAACTCAAAGAGGTCAATTCGCACCTGAAGCGAATCGACAGCCTGCTCTACTCCGGCAGGCTGCGGGTCGTTCAGGTCATCAATCCCGGCGCGTCCGGCTAGAGATGCAGGAACCGATAACTTCCTGTACTCCTCACGCTCCGCGCCAGGAAATCGTCATGCGGAGCATGACGAGCGCTAAATCAACTCCCCTTCCAACCACGCAAGGAGACGATTCTCATGAGCACCTCTCAACAGAAGCCGAGTGGCACGACCGCCGGGAGCAGCCGGCGCGATTTTCTCCGCAAGGCGGCGGCCACCACCGCGGCGGCCTCGCTCTATTCCAGCATCTCCCTCATGGCCGACGAGCGTATCCGCGGCGCCAATGAGCGGCCGGGAGTCGGATTTATTGGCGTGGGCGGCCGCAGTCAGGCCCACATGGGCATCTGCGCGCACTTGAAGCGGCAAGGCCGCTGCGACCTGGTGGCCGTCTGCGACGTTTATGGACCACGGGTGCGAGCGGCCGCCCAGAAGACCGGCGGTAAAATTTACCGCAACCATCACGAGCTATTGGCCGACCCGCGGGTCGATATCGTCTGCATCGCCACTCCCGACCGGCTCCACGCCCCGCAGGCCATCGACGCCGTCCGGGCCGGCAAGGACGTCTACTGTGAAAAGCCGCTGACCCACTGGAGCCAGTTCGACCTGGCGCGAAAGCTTGGCGAAGAGGCGGCCCGCTCGAAGCGGATCGTCCAGGTGGGCACCCAATACGTGGCCGACAACGCCTACGCCAAGGTGCGAAAGCTCATTAGTGAAGGGATCGTCGGCAAGATCATGCACGTGCAGGCCGGCTACTTCCGCCGCGGCGACTGGGGCGAACGCATGCCGATTCCCGACCAAAACGCCAAGCCGGGACCGGACCTCGATTGGGACCAATTCCTCGGCGACGCCCCCAAGGTCGATTTCAGCGTCTCGCGGTTCTTCCAGTGGCGGTTGTACTGGGACTATGCCGGCGGGCCGGCCACCGATCTCTTGGTCCACGTCTTCACGCCCATCTATTGCCTGCTCCAACCGGGCTTCCCCGAGCGGGTCCTCGGCGGCGGCGGCACCTTCCAGTACCATCGCGAAGTGCCCGACCAGTGCAACATCATCGTTGATTACGCCGGCGGGCCCAGCGTGGTGCTGATGAACTCGCTCTCGAACTACACGGGCATCAAGACCATCCTCCGCGGCACCGACGGGCTGATCGAGTTCGGCGACGTCGAACATCCGGGCAAGGGCATCCGCATTGTGCCGATCGGCAAGGGCAAGAAAGAAGTGCTGATCCCTTGGAACGGCGCCGGCGACACCGCCAAGCTGTGGGCCAACCTCCTCGACTGCGTCAAGACCCGGCAACAACCCTACAGCCCCATCGACACGGCGGTCCGCGTGCAGGCCCCGCTGAACATGGGCATCCTCTCGCATCGCGAGAAGAAGGTGGCCCTGTTCGACCAGCAGAAACAGCAAATCATCCTTTGAACCTTGCACCTACCCCAAGGAGCATCACGATGAAATTACACCTGCCTCTGGCCGCAACGCTGTTTGCGGCGATTCTGCTTTCGATCGCCGTGCCGCTTGACGCCGCCGACCAAGAAGCGCCGATCCGCGCCGGCATCATCGGGCTCGATACCTCTCATGTGATCGCCTTCACCAAGGTGTTGACCGATCCCAAAGCGCCCGCGGAATTGAAACGGGTCAAGATCGTGGCCGCCTACCCAGGCGGCAGCCGCGACTTGCCGGCCAGTTGGGACCGCGTGCCGCAGTATACGCAACAGGTTCGGGCCATGGGGGTAGAAATTGTCGGCTCGATTGGCGAGTTAACCAGGAAGGTCGACGCCGTCTTGCTGGAAAGCGTCGACGGCCGCCCGCACCTGGCCCAGGCCCGGCCGGTGATTGCCGCCGGGAAGCCGCTGTTTATCGACAAGCCGCTGGCGGCCTCGTTGGCCGACGGCATGCAGATCTTCCGGCTGGCCAAAGAGAAGAACGTGCCCTGTTTCTCGGCCTCTTCGCTGCGATTTAGCTCCGGATTCCAGGCGGCGCGGAGTGGTCGATCGCCCTTCGGCAAGGTTCGCAGTTGCGTGGCCTGGAGCCCGATGCACCTCGAACCGCACCACCCCGATTTGTTCTGGTACGGCATCCACGGGGTCGAGACGCTCTTTACCGTCATGGGGCCGGGCTGCAAGATGGTGCGGCGGATCGGCCCGGACAAAGTGCTGGGCCTATGGAAGGATGGACGATTGGGCATGTTCGTGGCCGCCAACGGCTACGGGGCGGTCGTCCAAGGGACGAAGAAGTCGGGTGACGCGGGCACGTACGAAGGCTATGAGCCATTGGTGAAAGAGATCGTGAAGTTTTTTGAGACCGGCAAACCGCCGGTGAGCGCCGAGGAGACCTTGGAAATCCTGGCCTTCATGGAGGCCGCCGACCAGAGCAAACTCCACGGCGGCGCGCCGGTAGAAATCGAAACCGTGATGAAGGCCGCCGAGCGGAAGATTAGCCAGGAGTCGCGCTGAACCTGTTTGGTCCCCTCTCCCTCCGGGAGAGGGCTAGGGTGAGGGCGAACTGCCCACGAGTCGTCAACTCTCAACGGCCGGGGAGAAAAGGGGAGAGTCGAGAGGTGGCGCGGTGGGCGCAGCCTTTGGGGCGCGGCGTCAGGGCAACCAGCAATCGAAGGCGATCATGACAATAGGGTCAGAA
>JAJYGU010000305.1 GCA_021784975.1 Planctomycetota bacterium | reverse complement strand
GCAAATTTGCTACAACCCCGACGTGCATCGTCCTCTTCTCCTGGCATTGCTGCTCGCGGTTTGCGGCTGCGCGGGCCTGTGGACCACTCGCCTGACGCTGCCCAATGCCAACACCCTGGTCCGCCAGCAGCTTGTCATCCACAGCGATTTTCCGCTGGCGGCGCACCATCGGCTCTTCGATGAATTGACGGCCCTGCGCACCGACATCTGCCGGCAATTGGGGCTGCCCAGCTCGGACGAACCGATTCACGTCTATTTGTTCGAGAGCCAGGAGCGATTCGAGGCCTTCATACGGCTGCATCATCCGAAGTTTCCCAATCGCCGCGCCTTCTTTCTGGAAACCGACTCGCGGCTCTCGGTGTACGCCCAATGGGGCGACCGCATGGGCGACGACCTCCGCCACGAGGTGACCCACGCCTACCTGCACTCGGTGGTCCCCAACATCCCGTTGTGGCTCGATGAGGGACTGGCCAAGTACTACGAGGTCCCGCGCGGGCAACATGGTCTGAACCGGCAGCTTCTTGAGCGCCTGCTCGACCAGATCCGCCAGCAGCGTTGGCAGCCCAACCTGCGGCGGCTGGAACACTTCCCGTCGACGTTTGCCATGACGCAAGACGACTATGCCGAAGCTTGGGCATGGGTCCACTTCCTCTTGGAGCCGGCCGTTGAGCGCACCGGGGTGCTGCGGGGCTACTTGGCCGATCTGCGCCGCGGCGATCCATCCAAACCCATTTCGCTGCGATTGACGCGGGTGATCGAGCAGCCCAATGCGGCGCTGCTGGATCATCTCCGCGGGCTGGCCGAGGCCGGCTCGTAGGGCCGCGCGCCGGCGGCAATAGAGCCACAATCGACGCCGAGTTGCGGTATCGGAGGCAATAGGACCGCGTTGGCGAGATCGTGATTCAAAAGTACGAGGACATCACGGTACCCGGCGTAGTGGACGGGCGGTTCCGACTCTCCCTTAAGCCCCAGGCATGATCGGCCGGTTCTCGGTGGATGCCACGCTCGCGTCGCTTTCACAACGCAGGACAGGCTCACGCGAGCATGGCACCCGTCACGATACCGCTATGGGCGGCTCAACCCCTCGACCAGCGTGGTAATCATCTCCTCGGTATGTCCGCTCGTAAGACTGATCCGCAGGCAGGCCTCGCCTTTGGGCACGCTTGGCGGGCGGATAGGCGGGACGAAAAGCCCGCGTTGGCGGAGTTTCTGAGAAAGTGCGATTGCCCGATCGGGCTCGCCGACGACCAGCGGAATGATTTGGCTGACCGAATTGCCCACGTTCCAGCCGAGGCTGCGGAGCGTGTCGCGGAGCGCCGCTGCCCGAGTGAGCAAATCCTCGCGTCGTTGCGGCTCGTCGCGGACGATGTCCAGCGCGGCCAGGGCCGCGGCGGCGATGGCCGCGGGGGCGGCGGTGGAAAAAATGTAGGGCCGGGCGCGGTTGACCAGCCACTCGATCAACCGGCGGCTGCCGGCGACGAACCCACCCATCGAGCCGAGGGCCTTGCTAAGCGTGCCTACCCGAATTGGGATCCGCGACTCGACGCCCAACTGTTCCGCCACACCGCGGCCGTGCTGGCCAAACACCCCGGTAGCGTGGGCCTCGTCGATCATCAACATGGCGTCGAATCGCTCGGCCAACTCGACCAATTCGGCCAAGGGTGCGCAATCGCCGTCCATGCTGAAAAGGCTGTCGGTGACGATCAATCGCCGGCGATAGCGGCGCGAACCAGTTAACAGCGATTCCAGACGCCGCCAATCGCCATGGGGATAGATACGCACATCCGCCCGCGAGAGGCGGCCGCCGTCGCACAGGCTGGCATGGTTCTTGCCATCGGAGAAGACCACGTCGCCCGGCCCGACCAGGGCGGCGAGCGTCCCGGTGTTGGCGGCAAAGCCCGAGGAAAACAGCAACGCCGCCTCGGTCCCCTCGAACTCCGCGATCCGTTGTTCGAGCTGTTGGTGGGCAATCGCATACCCGGTGATAAGCGGGCTGGCCGCGCTCCCCCATCCCTGGCGGCGAGTGGCTTCGATGGCGGCCTGGGCCAGCCGAGGATCACCCGCCAACGCCAAATAGTCGTTGGAACCGAAATTGACGAGATACAGACCGTCAAGAACCACCCGGATGGAGGATGCGCCCGCTCGCGCAAACCGCCGACGCCGTAACCCTTGCTGTTCCAAAGCAGCAAATTCGGCATCGAGCCAATCCAGCGATGGATGCGTAGAATTGGGCATGCTATTTGATATTGGGTGCACAGAACAGAAGCGGGCAGTCCCCGGCTGAAGGCGACGGCTGCCGGCTCGTAGCCGGTCCGACGCGGCTCGTGATTCTGAACCGCAACCGCCGACAGCATAACCACTTGCAACCTGGCGTGCAAGATTCATCGTTACGCGGTAACTTCTCTTGTGGCCATGATAAAATCTGAGCCGCGACCACCAGTCGGCCCTGGGGCCGAAGTGGGCAGTGTCGATTGGGCTCGCTTATTGGCGGAGAATGATCGCTGGCTGCGGACGGTCGTGGCTGTTCGCTTGGGGGAACCCCAAGCGATCGATGAGGTCATGCAAGAGGTGGCTTTGGCGGCCATCCGTCAGCGCGCACCACTGGTTGATCGCGAGAAAGCGGCGCCTTGGCTTTATCGGTTGGCGGTCCGGCAGACGCTATTGTATCGTCGCAAACACGGGCGGCGGCGGAAACTAATCGAGCGAGTTGCCCGCCGAAACCAACCCCGCGAAGGCGATAATCGCGATCCCGACCCGCTGGCGTGGTTGCTCGCCGAGGAACGCCGCCATCAAGTGCGGCAGGCGGTCGCACGGCTCGGGCGGCATGACGCGGAGATTTTGATGCTCAAGTACATCGAACAGTGGAGCTACCGGGAACTGGCCGACCACTTAGGCATTAGCGAAAGTGCCGTCGAGGCGCGGCTACACCGCGCCAGGCAGCGGCTGCGGTCGGAATTGACCGCTTTGAACCTGGTAAGTGTCGACGGGTAAGGGGATGCAAGGCGTGAAAGCGGGTACGTGGCCATGAAAGAGTCCAGGCCAAATGATGATCCTCGCTTCGACCGCTTGGTCGACGGCGAATTGAATCAAGACGAGAGACGCAGCCTGTTGAACGGTTTGGACCACGAGCCGGGCGGATGGAGACGGTGTGCGCTGGCGTTTCTGGAGGCCCAGTGCTGGCAAGAGTCGCTCCGCCAATCGAAAGCTATTCGCGTTGCCGGTTCCGATTGGTCCCAGCCCACTACCGCAATCGGAAGCGCGCGGCCGAGGGGTCGCTGGCGGGCCCAGGCGCGGACCGCGTTGGCAATGGCGGCCTGTTTCTTTCTGGGAGCTCTGCTCATCGGATCGTGGCTGCCGCGGAGCGGCCGGCCGAACAACCCGCTTAATCCGCCAGATACAGTGGGCCGGTTGACATCGCTGCCGGGCGGCGAATCGGCCCTCGCCGATCAGGGCCGCGGGGCCGGGCAATTGCAACCCCCGGCTGGGCGGGAAGGAGCCTGGCGGCTGGTTACCCTGTCGCCTTCCGATAGCGGGGACGGCAGCCCTTGGCTTGAG
Organism: Planctomycetota bacterium; assembly: GCA_021784975.1. Lineage (GTDB taxonomy): Bacteria > Planctomycetota > Planctomycetia > Pirellulales > Thermoguttaceae > JAJYGU01. The sequence continues at coordinate 7,481 of JAJYGU010000305.1, read as the reverse complement.
GTGCCGGCTAGGGAACGCCCCAACCTCGACGAGACATGGCTGCGGAGCCTGCCGCCGGCTATTCCCGAGAACGTAGTGCAGGCGTTGCAACGCACGGGACACGAGGTCCGCCAGCAACGAGAGTTCCTTCCCGTGCCCATGAAAGACGGGCGGATTCTGGTGGTGCCGGTCGATCAAGTCGACGTACACGCCAATAGGAATCCGGCCTACTGAGTTTGCTGCGAGGGAGAAGTTGACGTGTCAAGAATAGAATCGAGGATATTGGGATTAGGCGCCGCATTGTTGCTGTTGGCCGCGACGGCCGCGGCGGCACAGGTCGCGTCTGGGCCTGCGCCCGGTACAATTCCGGGTGCAATTAGCGGCCTCAGTGCCGCCCCGCCAAAGTATTGGCTGGGGGTGGAGTGCTCGCCCGTGTCGGCCGCGCTGCGCCAACAGTTGCAGTTGCCTGAGAAGCAGGGCTTGCTGGTGGCGGCGGTCATGCCGGACAGCCCAGCCGCCAAGGCGGGCATTGCTCGCCACGACATTCTCTGGTCGGTCGGTGGCAAGCCGTTGATGTCGATGGGCGACCTGATCCAGGCGGTGGAGCGGGCCAAGACCGGAAAGATGGCCCTTGAGTTGATCCACGCCGGCAAACGAACGACCGTCGACGTGGTGCCCGCCAAGCGGCCAGAGCAGGCGATGCGCGGACTGCCGCTTCCGCCCGAAGCCTCCGATTGGAGCACCATTCAGAAGTGGATGGAGCAACAATGGGCCGACCAGGGGACCGCGGGACCGCTCCATTTCCGCATCTGGCATCCGGGGGCGATCCTGCCGCACGAGCCCATGCCACCCATGCCGTCGGACATGGGCGTCGTGATAAGCAAGCAAGGCGGTCAGCCCGCCAAGATCACCGTGACCCGCGGCGATCAAAAATGGGAAACCACGGAGAACCAGTTGCAAAGACTGCCCGACCACGTTCGCCCGTACGTGGAAGGGATGTTGGGACGCGGGCCGGGCGGCCTGGTCGGCATCGAACGGTCGCCGGGCCGGGCGGCGGGAGCCGCCGCTGCCAAGCCGCCGGCAGCGAAGGACGCGCCTGGTTCCTCCTTCGAGGATCGAGTGGAAAAGCAGTTGGAGGAATTGGGCCGCCGCGTCGACCGGATCATGCAGTCGTTGGATCAGTCGGCGCAACACCGAAGTCCATCCAAGACTGGCGGCCCCGATCAGCCGTCGGCCAACAGCCAACCGGCGGAGGAGTGATTTAGGGTGGTGCGGTCGCGGGAGACCGGGCCACCGACCGAAGTACAATCTGCCTCGCAGTTCCCCACTGCGACTCCCGAGAGGGGCGGCCCCGCGCAAGCGGGACCGTCCCTTGTTTTTTCGTTACAGCAGACTCTCCAGCAGGAGCCGGATCTTGCGCATCTCGGAGAGTTGATCCACATCAGACGTGGGAAGGATGTCGACACACAGTGCCCGGTCGTAATGCACTTTGTTGAGTTGATTCACCAGCCGGCCGTATTCGACGTCCCCCTGCCCAACGCGGACCTGAATCTGGTCCTTCGTACTATCGCGGAGGCGGACGTGATACACGTATTTCATCAGTTGCTCGTAGTTTCCCCCGCAATGCGGACCGCAGATGAAGTGGCTGGGATCGAGGGTAATCCCCAGCCCTTTGACGTTGTTGCACAGGACCACCGCCGTGTCGGCATTCTCCGTCATCCGGCCCCCTTCGGTCAACAGTCCCACGCGGACGCCTTCCCGTGACGCCAAGGCGACCAGGTCCCGCAGCCGCTCGACCTCCTCGTTGAAAGGAGTGCCCAATTCGGCGGACCGGACCGTGAGGGTCACCACCTTGATGGCCTTGGCCAATCGGCAGCAGGCGGCGAACTGCTGGTAGCACAACGGTTGGGGCGCCTGGGTCTCGACGCTCAAGGCCACCGGCGTCAGCCGATGGGTCTGGCGGCATTGAACAATCGCCCCTTCCGGATCGGCCAGCACCTCGGAAGGCTTGAGGTGTCCGCCGGTCTCGTGCACCACGATCTCTACGCAGGTGTATTCCAATTCCACCAGTTGCAACAGGGCCGCATCCAACGGCAGCCCCGAGAAGCACCGACTCGTAGCAGCGACAAACACAGATCAACTCCTTTGCCGAAAATAGTGGCCTGTATCCTACACCATTCACAAAAAGTCGTGTAGTGCGACAGAACCGCGACAAGCACGGGGACTGCACCGCCGCCAATCCTCTCCTGCTTCATACGGCGACCGTGGCGGCCGCTCACCGATTGCTTTGCGGGCGACCGCCGGTAAAATGGATGCACTTGGCGTTCCGACCGTTTCTGGGCAAGGACTTGAGTATGGACCCTACCCCCCCTAATGCTGGTGGACCGCAGCCGGTTCGGCCGCAGGTTGTCCCCGAGTATGTGATCGCCGCCCAACCGAGGAGGTCGGGCGGTTTCGGGCGGTTCCTGGTGTTCTTGGTGGTGCTCGGCCTGCTTGGCTCGCTGGCCTTGAACGTGCTGCTGGGCGGGGCAAGTCTGATCGGTTTGAGCAACTATGAATCGGAGCCGCGGGTGCGGGAGGAGTTCTTCTCCCACCAGCGAAACGCCACCGACAAAGTGGCCATCCTGTCCATTGAAGGGGTCATCCTCAGCGGTGAGGGTTTCTTCAAGAGTCAGATCGACCATGCCCTGAAAGATGCCAAGGACGGGCATCTCAAGGCGGTGGTGCTGCGGGTGAACTCGCCGGGCGGCACCATTAGCGGCAGCGACTATATGCTCCACCATCTCCGCGAGTTGGCCCACGAGGCCCATCTGCCGATCGTGGTGAGCATGGGCGGGGTGGCAGCCAGCGGCGGCTATTATGTGTCGATGTGCGTGGGCAACGCCCCCGAAACGATCTTTGCCGAGCCCAGCACCTGGACCGGCTCCATCGGGGTCATCATCCCGCACTACAATTTGGCTGATCTAATGAAGAACTGGGGGATCCAGGAGGACAGCATCGCTAGCGGCCCGCTGAAGGAAATGGGAAGCTTTTCCCACAAGATTTCAGAAAAGGAACTCAAAGTCTTCGAAGGCCTGGTCAGCGACGGCTTCACCCGCTTCAAGAATGTCATCAAGCAGGGGCGGCCGAAATTCCAGAAAGACCCAGCCGCACTGGACAAGCTGGCCACCGGACAGGTCTACACGGCCGACCAGGCGGTGGCCAACGGCCTGGTTGACAAGATCGGCTTCATCGAAGAGGCCGTCGATCGGGCCATCGCCTCGGCAGGGCTCGACAAGAACAACGTCAAGGTGGTGAAGTACAAGGCGGAACATCGGCTGGCTGACCTGCTGTTCGGCAGCGAGAGCCGCTTCCGCGGCCCCGCCAATTTGGCGGCCTTGTGGGAAATGGCCACGCCCCAGGCCTGTTACCTCTACACCTCCCTGCCGTTGCTGCTCGGCACGGCAAAATGACGCCCTGCGGTGTGCTCAACCTGGACAAGCCGGCCGGGATCACTTCGCGGCAAGCCGTCGATTTGGTGAAGCGGTTGGTGCGCCCGGCCAAGACAGGACATGCGGGCACGCTCGACCCGCTGGCCACCGGGGTGCTGATCGTCTGCATCGGCTCGGCCACTCGCCTGATCGAGTATGTGCAGCGGATGCCGAAGTCCTACCGGGCCACTTTTTGGCTCGGCCGCACCAGCCCTACCGAGGACACCGAAGGCGAGGTGGCCGAGTTGCCCGATCCACCCCGGCCGACGTTCGAGGAGATCGCCATGGCCGCCGGACGTTTTGTAGGCCGCATCCAGCAGCGCCCGCCGGCATTCTCGGCGCTGCGACTGGCGGGACGCCGGGCGTATGACATGGCCCGACGTGGCGATACCGTCGCCCTGGAAGCCAGGCCGGTCGAGGTTTACCGAATCGCCGTGGTCACCTACCAGTACCCCGAACTGGTCTTGGACGTGCAGTGCGGCAGCGGCACCTACATTCGCTCGTTGGGCCGCGATCTGGCGGAATCGCTGGGCACGGGAGCGGTAATGTCGGCCCTGCGGCGCACGGCCATCGGCAAGTTTCAGGTGGCCGACGCGGTCGATCCCAAGCAGTTGACGGCCGAGAATTGGAGCACGTTCTTACAGCCGGCCTTGCGGGCGGTGGAGTTCCTGCCTCGCGTGACGCTTTCGGCCGCGGAAGTGGTACGTGTTCGAAATGGCTTGGCGATCGACAAAGCCGAAAGCGGAGAGCCGAAAGCGGAGGCTGTAGGCTGGGTCGACGGGCACCAACGCGATGCGTTGGTCGGCGAGCCCCACCATCAGGCTGCGGCAAGTTGTGCGGCGGAAAGTGGAAGGCGGGAACAGCAATTCGCCGCCGTCGATCAAGCCGGCCGGCTGGTGGCGATCCTCCTCCCGCACGGTCCCAACCAACTACGACCGTCGCGGAACCTGTAGCGCCTTCACAGCTTCGGAAACAGTCCCTCCGCCACCTGGCGCAACTTTTTGGGCTCTAGCAGCCGCACCCGCGCCTTATCGACTTCGGCGATCAGGCCGGCGTCGACCAGGCGGCGGAGGGTGCGGGAAAAGGTCTCGCTGGTCAGGTTCAGGTGGCTGGCCACATAGCGTTTCAGCCCCGGCAGCTTGACCGTGCCGTCCTTGGCCGGCGGCGATTCCAGCAGAAAGCGGGCCAATCGGCCGGCGGCGTCGCGCAGGGCAATGTCGCCGGCCAACATCACCATCCGCCTCACCCAGACGGTCAAGCTGGTCATCATCCCCAGGCACAGGGTGTGATCTTCCTCCAGTGCCCGGCGGAAGCGTTCCAGCGGCAGCAGTACGCAGGTGGTCCTGGCCACCGCCTCGGCCGAGGCCGGCACGTTGAATCCGCCAATGGCCGCCACTTCGGCGAAGGTATCGCCGGGGCCGACCATGTGGAGCACCTGCTCTTTTCCCCCGCTGCCGGTCTTGAAGACGCGAATCAGCCCTTGCCCGACCACGAACACCCCTGGGCAAGGGTCGTTTTCCCGAAAAACCATCTGCCCCTTGCGAAATTGGCACAGCCGGGCCATGGCTGCCAAACGCTGAAATCCGGCCGCCGGCACTTCGGCCAACAAGTCGCAATGGGTCAAAACGTCAACAATGTTCAACAGCATAGCGAAAAATCCGCCGGTGGCTTGATGCACGTCAAGGAACGCCATTTCCCCGGTCGGTATGATTTTACTATACCAAGCGGGGCACCCGATAGAGTTGTCATCGGGCCCTGCTCGCCCTAGAATCCGGTCTGTCACACAGGAGTCGAGTCGATGTATTGCTATCAATGCGAACAAACAACCAAGGGGATCGCTTGCACCAACGTCGGAGTTTGCGGGAAGGACCACGCCACCGCCGCGCTCCAGGACCTGTTGGTCTACGCCACCAAGGGAATCGCCATGTACGCCCATCGGGCGGCGGGGCTGGGGGCCCGCGATGAGGCAATCGACAAGACGGTCGTAGAGGCCCTGTTCGCCACCGTCACCAACGTCGACTTCGACCCGCAGCGGCTCGAACACCACCTGGCCGAGGCGGCTGCCGCTCGCGATCAGGCCAAGAAGCTCTACGAAGCCGCCTGCGTCAAGGCCGGCCAGCAGCCGGAGAAGCTCGCCGGCCCGGCCGCCTGGAAGCCGGCCGCCGACCTGGCCGGTTTGATCCAGCAGGGTGAGGAGCTGTCGTTGACCAAGCGGAAAAGCCTGTTCGGCGACGACCTGACCGGCCTGCAAGAGTTGATCCTCTACGGCCTGAAAGGGGCGGCCGCCTACGCCGATCACGCCCACATCCTCGGCCACGACGACCCGGCCATCTATGCCACCTTCCACCAGGCCCTCGACTTCCTGACCAAGGAAAGGCCCACCACCGACGAGTTGCTCGGCTGGGCGCTCAAGACCGGCGAACTGAATCTGCGGGTCATGCAGATGCTCGACGCCGCCAACACCGGCGTCTACGGGCACCCCGAGCCGACCCAGGTCCGCGTCACGCCGGTCCGCGGCAAGTGCATCGTGGTCTCGGGCCACGATCTGAAGGACCTCGACGAACTGCTCCGGCAGACCGAAGGCCGCGGCATCAATGTCTATACCCACGGCGAAATGCTTCCTTGCCACGCTTATCCCAGCTTGAAGAAGTACAAGCACCTGGTGGGCAACTACGGCGGGGCCTGGCAAGACCAGCGCAAGGAGTTTGACGCTTTTCCCGGCGCGATCTTGATGACCACCAACTGCATCCAGAAGCCGAAAGAGACCTACACCAATCGCATCTTCACCAGCGGCCTGGTGGCCTGGCCGGGGGTGCGGCACATCGGCCCCAGCCGCGATTTTACGCCGGTGATCGAGGCCGCCTTGGCCGCTCCCGGTTTTGCCGAAGACGCCCCAGAGAAGACGATCACCGTCGGCTTCGGCCGCAACGCCGTGCTCGGCGTGGCCGGCAAGGTGATCGAGGCCGTCAAGGCCAGGCAGATCCGGCACTTCTTCCTGGTCGGCGGCTGCGACGGCGCCAAGACCGGCCGCAACTACTACACCGAGTTCGCTCAAAAGGTGCCCAAGGATTGTGTGGTCCTCACCCTGGCTTGCGGCAAGTACCGTTTCAACAAGCTGGATTTCGGATCGATCGACGGCATCCCGCGGCTCTTGGACATCGGCCAGTGCAACGACTCTTATTCCGCCGTGAAGATTGCCACCGCCCTGGCCGAGGCGTTCAATTGCGGGGTCAACGACCTGCCCTTGTCGCTGGTCCTGAGCTGGTACGAGCAGAAGGCCGTGGCCATTTTGCTCACCCTACTCTACTTGGGCATCAAGAATATCCGTCTGGGCCCGAGCCTGCCGGCCTTCCTCACCCCGCCGGTGCTCTCGGTGCTGGTCGAGAAGTTCCAGATCGCCCCCACCACCACGCCGGAGGCCGACCTGGCGGCGATTTTGGGATAGCGTAGTCACCCACCCTAGGGTCTTTCGCACGCTATCGGGGCGCCCCACGACGACGTCGCTCATCATGTCGGTGCGCGGCGACTCGCCCTTCCTCACACCGGCAGCTCGTAGCCTTTCCGCCGCTGCCGGGAAAGGAGTTGGTTGGCTTCGTCGCAATTGGTGAATCGCTCGTTGGCCGGGTCCCATTTCAACGGCTCGCCCACCCGGCCGATGTCGCGGACGATGTTGACCAGGTAGCAAAGCGTCGTGGCCCGCTGCCCGATCTCGATGTCGGCGTTGCACCGTTTACGGCTCTTGACGCACTCCACCCAGTTCTCGATGTGATACGCCGTCTCCGGCCGCTTGTTGGGGCCGGGATTGCCGGGCAGCTTGACGATGTCCTTGGGGTTGCTGGCGATCTTGTTGCGATTGATCTCGATCTTACCGTGCTCGCAGGCGAAGATGGCCCCCAAACCGGGGCCGCGGTCGCCGTCGAGGTGCAGTTTCAACTGGGTGCCGCTGGCGAACTTCATGGTGACCTTTGCCCGCGGGCCCTCCAGCTTGGCCATGTCGTGGTAAGCGGTGCCGGTGTCTTCCTGGCCGACCAG
>JAJYGU010000306.1 GCA_021784975.1 Planctomycetota bacterium | reverse complement strand
GTGAGGATTTTGTGTATCGCATCACGGTGGGCGAAGTGCCGTTGATCACCAGCATCTTTCCCCTTGGCGGCCGGTCCGGAACCCAGACCACAGTGAAATTGACCGGCTGGAACCTGCCCACCGACACGCTGCAGGTGGACAATCGAGAAAGACCGCCGGGCGTCTATCCGCTCGCGGTGGGCGACCAATGCCTTTCCAACCGCGTGCCGTTTGCGGCCGCCACCCTGCCCGAATGTCTGGAGAAGGAGCCCAATAACGATCGAGCCACCGCCCAGCCGGTCTCGCTGCCGGTGATCGTCAACGGGCGGATCGACCGGCCGGACGATTGCGACGTGTTCGGCTTTGAGGGTCGGGCCGGAGACAAGCTCGTGGCCGAGGTCTACGCCCGCCGGCTGAACTCTCCGCTGGATTCGCTGCTGAAGCTAACCGATGCCGCCGGCCGGCAACTGGCAGTCAACGATGACTTCGAGGACAAGGGAGCGGGGCTGGTCACCCACCAGGCGGATTCCCGGCTCAGCCTAACGCTGCCGGCCGACGGCCGGTACTACCTTTCCTTAACCGACGAACAGCACAAGGGCGGTCCGGAGTACGGCTACCGTTTGCGGATCAGCTCACCGCGACCCGATTTTGAGTTGCGGATCGTGCCGTCGAGCATCAACGCCATCGCGGGCGCGGCAGTCCCCGTCACCCTATACGCCTTGCGCCGGGACGATTTCTCCGGCGACATCGCGATTAGGCTGAGGGACGCGCCCCTCGGATTCGCCCTCGGCGGCGGGCGGATTCCCGCCAAGCAAGAGCAGGTGCGCATGACCCTCCGCGCGCCGCGATGGCCTTCGAAGGAACCGGTGAAACTCCGGGTGGAAGGGCGGGCAACGATCGACGGCCGTGAGGTGGTCCACGCGGCCGTGCCGGCGGAAGACATGATCCAGGCCTTTGAATACCGGCACCTGGTCCCCTCCCAGCAGTTGGAAGTTGCGGTGGCGATGCGGCCGGCGGCTAGATTCTCGCTGAGGCTGCTTACCAAGACCCCCATTCGCATTCCGATGGGCGGAACAGCGCCACTCCGGGTAGCCGGCCTCATCGGCCCGTTGGCCAAGGCCGAACTGGCACTGAGCAGCCCGCCCAACGGAATCAGCATTAAAGAAGTCTCGCCACTCGGCAAGGCCGCAGCAGTTGTCCTGCAAAGCGACGCGGCCAAGACGCGAGCGGGGCTGAAAGGCAACCTCATCCTCACCGTCACGGTCAAGCGATTCCCAGCAACCGGCAAGGGAAAGCCGAGAGGACAGCCGCGGCTAGTGCCGGTGGCCACTTTGCCGGCCATACCTTTTGAAGTCGTGGCCGTCGCCCGTTGAGAACCCCATCGAAAGATGGTGCGGCACCACTCCCGGCTACGGAATCTCAGGCCCGATCCCATAATAATTGGTCCAGGGCTGGACGGCTGCCTATAATGCACAAGAGGTAGGAGTTTTCCATAGCGAGCACGGGCAAAAACAGCAGGACAAAGGCGGGATCAGCGTCGCGTCGGCGGCGCGGCTGATCTGCCGGGCATTGTGGTTGTTGCGAGAAATGCCGATGTCGAGCTTTGATGAGCTCTCGTTTTCCTTTGAGGCGTTCGGGGGCAAGGCCCGATTATTCCCCCTGCCCAACTTGGTGCTGTTTCCCTACGTGATGCAGCCGCTGCACATCTTCGAGCCGCGCTACCGCAATCTGCTGGAAGATGCCCTGGCGGGCGACCGGCTAATTGCCATGGCGATCTTGGCGCCGGGCTGGGAAAGGAATTATGAAGGCCGTCCGCCCCTCCATACGATGGCCTGCCTAGGACGAATCACCGCCTGCTACCGGCTGCCTGACGGTACTTACAACGTCTTGCTGCTGGGATTGCGGCGGGTGAAGATCGTCCGGGAATTGACGCCGCTACGGCCTTTTCGCGAGGCCCAGGTGGAATTGCGGGAGGACATGTATCCGGCCCAGCGCGCCTCGCAGCGGCAACAACTTCAGCAAGCCCTGCGGCAAGGACTGCTGCGGATTCTCCCTACGCTGCCTGAGGCCAGCGAGCAGCTTGACCAGTTGCTCGACGACGACGTGCCGCTGGGCATGCTCTCCGACTTGATCAGCTATATGCTTGACATCGGTCTGGCCGAGAAGCAGGTGTTGCTCGACGAGACTAACGTGAATCGTCGGGCGGAATTGTTGGTGCGGCACCTGTCGGCGGCGGCCACGGACCTTCAACCAGCCGGCTCGGGGTCGCTCTATTTCCCCCCGGATTTCAGCGCCAACTAGCGGAGTTGGAGCGATGCGTCGCTGGCGGCGCGAGCAGCGCTCGTGGGCGGTAGACGCTGCGCCGGTGGACCATTGGGAGGCAGGGGCGCTTCTGCCTGCGAGACTCGCAACGGCTCCGGCGTGATCGGGGGCGGCTCTTCGATGCCGCTGGCCGCCGGCATCCCAACGGTCACGCCCTCCCCACTGGGTCGCGCCGCAGGCGTCTGGCCAGCTTGGTGCTGGAGGTAGTCGAACCATCGCCGGGCTGGGGTCAACGAAGGATCGGCCCGGAGTGCCAGGGCGAAATACTGCAATGCCAGCCGGGGCTGACCGTGTGCGTGGAGCAGGTAGCCCACATTGTAATAGGCCCCCGCCGGACCATGCACGTGACGAAATTCTTTGACGGCGTCGGCGAGCTGTCCTTGCTCGACCAGGACTGCAGCCAGGTTATTGCGATACAGCGGGTTCCGCGGCTCCAAATGGACGGCCCGGCCCAGCGTTGCGGCGGCCTCTGGGAGCCGCTGATTCCTGGCGTAGCACAAGCCCCAGTTATTGTAGACGGCCGCTGCTTGCGGATGACTCTTGGCGGCCTGCCGATAAAGGCGCAGGGCATCGTCGAGCTTGCCGAGACGGTCCTTCAATTGGGCATAGCCCAGCAGGGCGGGAAGGTAGTCGGGCTTCTCGTTGAGCGCCAACTGGTATTGCTGCTCGGCCTCCGCCAGGCGGTTGGCGCTCTCGTGCAGATGGGCCACCGCCACATATAAGTCGGCACCCGGCTTTCCCTTGCCGTTGAGCGAAATCGCACTGTCTTCCGGCTTAGGTTCGGAGGAACTCGTCGGTGTTAACGTATTACCGATCTTGGCAAACCCTCGTTTGATGCCCGAGGTCATCGAGTCGAACCATGAGGTACTACTCTGGGAAGTGGAAGTGGACTGGGCCAGTAGGGTACCGTGGCCGGCGGTACCGACATCCACCCAACCCAAGGTCAGCATAGCGATGCCACAACCGATCGATATGGCTAGGAGTCTTCGCCACATGCCTGGCACGCGACCTCATTGGGAACAGCTTGCCGCTCGAACCAATCTCTGGCTTCGTTCTACAGATCGACTGGCCTCGCAGACAAGCTGCAACCGATTTTGCCGGCCGGGACGGTTTTGAGCAGTCTGCCGACCATCGCCCACCCGCCGCCACAAACTGGCGCGATTGGGTGGTGTGGGCACCTCAGTAGCTGCTGCCCCCACCGCTGCCTCCACCGCCATTGCTGCTGCTTCCGGAGGTGAGCGTCGGCACCGGCAATCGTGGCGCGGGCGTGCTCTTTAGGTAGGCCTTCGAAATCGCCTCCACCTCGTCTGCCGGCCATCCTTCGTCGCTGATGTTGGTCGGCAGCACAGGCACGGGAGCACCCCTGGAAGCGATTCGGGCAACCTCTTCTTGCACCGCGGCGATGCGAGCCGCCGTAGCCTCCTCGGAATCGGCCATGCGGACATAAATGATGCGGTGTTGCTCGGGGCCTTCGGTGACAATCCAACGGACCTTCAGATTCCCCGCCTCGTTCAATCTTCCGCTGTTGGCGTCAAAATAATGGTTGCCCAACAGGTTCTGCTTCCGCCAGCCATTGGCGACCATGGTAGCAAACGGGGCGCGAACGGCCGCCCGATCAGGCGCGTCGAACGGCTGCGGCCAACACTGGTGCCGCTTTATGTCACGGCCGAGCGCCCCGAAGCTGCTATCCCACCAGCCGGCCGGCAGCGAGCGGGCCGAAGCGAACGCCACTGCCAAGAAGACGAACCAGCCAATCGTGCGAATCGCCATCTGAGTCTCCGTCCTCATTAAGTTGGGCGGTCTACCGCGTCTTTTCCGTCGACGCCGCCCGAAGGTGACGGCGCCCCAACTTCATTATCGGCACAGTGGGCAAAGGGGGACAGTCCCATTTTTGTGGGCGCGGACCACTGGGCAGGGCACCGACTGAAGGTTGATCTCGAAGTCATAGGTTCAACTGCGTCAGATCGAGCGCCGCCCCGTCATTCCGGTTGCCCAGTTGATCGTGGAGCGTGGCCGAAATTCCGTAGCTGATCGAGTGGACCGAGCCGTCGCAGAAGGCCATGTTGCAGGCACTGGGATGGGCGCTGCCAAAGATGCTGTCCAGGGGGCCGGGCTCGTCTTCGTGCGGCGGCCCGGCAACCGGATCGCAGAAGCGGATGTTGTCCGGGTCGTAGCCGTTGTAGTCGCACCAGTCGTCGCCGTAATCCAGCCCGGTAAGGTAGTTCCCTGTGTTCACGTATTTCTCGCCGCACAGGTAGGTGTTGCTCACCCCGTCGGTGATGTCGCTTAAGGCGATCGTGTAGCAATAGCAGAACAAGCCGTGCTCGCCGGCCGGCGTCTGCGACAACTGCGCCCTCAAGCGGTCCAGGTTGGTGGTGGCCGAACCGGCGGCGGCCGGCGATTGCAGCCACTGGGCCGCCTTGTAGCTCCCGCCGGCAATCAAGGCATTGATCCAGTCGTTGGCCGGGCTGGGACCCTGAAAGTCGTAATCCTGGTAGGCGTAACCGTTGCCGGCATAGTCGCTGTGGGCGCAAGCGTGGAAATTGGTCATGGCGGTGGCCGAGAGGGTGGTGGCGCTGGCGTCATACACCATGACCGCGTCTTGCGAGCCAAACAGGCTCTGGACCACCGCCATCGTGGAGGCGGCGTTGTTGTACTTGTCGGCTACGTCGGGATACAACTGCACCGGCCGCCGGCTGGGACAGTACATCACCGCCAACGGCGTCTGGATCACGGTCAGGGCGGCCGACTTCAAGGCCGCCCCGGTCAACCCCGCCTGATTCTTGTATAGGCCCGCCTGCTCAAGGTAGGGCAGGATGTTGTAGAGCCAGCCGCCGGGCTGCGTAACCCCCGTGCCGGCGTCCGGGTGGCCCACCGTCAACGGGTTCCAGCCGGCGGTAGGGAGGAACTTGACCGCCGACTCGTGGTTGAGGCACGCCAAGGCAAGCTGTTTGAGGTGGTTGATGCACTGGGTCCGCCGGGCAGCTTCCCGCGCCGCCTGCACCGCCGGGATCGTCAGTGAGACGATCACCGCGATGATCGCAATCACGATCAGCAACTCGATGACCGTAAAACCGTTTCTTGATTTGCTCATGGTACGACTCCTTATCCCGTTTTCGTGTTCATCCGTACCACAAGCTCGCAAACGCTCGTCTTCCTGATAAGCATTTGTTCACTTATCGTACAGTAGTTTTCATGCGAATGTATCTGAACCACGAAGGTCACAAGGATCACGAAGGTGAAGAGCATCGCTTTCCAACGGCTCTTTCTGATCTTCGTGACCTTCGTGGTTGCCAGGTCTTTCGGACCTTTGGTTGCGGCCGAAGGCCGCGCCAGGTTCATCCGTGGCTTCATGTGTGCAGAAGGGGACATCCCCATTTTTGTGGCTTCCATGCCACAAAAATTGCGACAGTCCCTGGGGCAGGACGATTTCCTCTGTGGTTGACGTGCCCTACCGCGGACGCCACTGGGCGGGCGGGGCTTGGAATTGGCCGCTAGCGGCCGGCTGCGGGACTGCGACCGGTTGTGGCGCCGGGATGGGCTGCAAGTTCATCGCGTTCGGGTCGGCCAGGTTGACGAGCCGCACGTTGGGATAACGGGGCATGGTCCACAGCCCGCCCCGGTCGTCCAGGCGAGGATTGATTTCCACGTTGCCCAGGTCGATCCGCATCGAGAATCTTGCCGGTGGGCAGTCGACCTGCACCACGCTCGGCATCACCAGGCCGGTCAACGGGTCGCGGCGGTGATTGCCGCTCATGGAGCGGGCCAGAAGCTGCCCGCGCGAATCAAGGATCCGCTGCTCCAAGATCCAGCCTTGCGAGCCGTCGAGGATGGTGATCTTGGTGGTCGGCCCCTCCGGCGTATCGCGGACGGTGCGGATTTCCAACCGATCATTGGGCAGCGGATACGGTCCCTGCTGCGGCAGGGCGGGATCAAACGGGGCAATGCCCATCGCCTCGATCAGCCACTCGGGCTGAATCGGCAGCGTGTGCCGGGCCGGGCTGAAGGCGTATTGGTCGTGACGGCAGTAATACAAGGTGGGCGGCTGTTCGCGACGCACCCAGAACCAGAACATCTCGTCGTTGCTGCCCAGATCGAGCTCCGGACCGGTCAGGCCGGTTTCGGCGCGGAGTCGGAATCGCCGCGGCCGCTGGAAGGCTACGCTCGCTCGCAGATTGGGGAAGTCCGGGCCGCCGACGGTGGCGTTGTTGGCCAGAAACGACTGGATTCGCGCATTGTTCTGATCGACCACCGCCATCACTTGTTGGAGCGTGGGTAGCGCCGGCTGCGCGGGCAGTAATCGCGGCGGCTGATAGGTGTACTGCTGCAGGAACTGCGGACAACTGGCCCCCGTCAACCCAAACAGGCCCGCAAGCACCAGCAACGACAGGCGGCGTCGACAGAGGTTCATTCGAGTCACTCCAACAAGGCCGCCAGTTCCTCTTGGATGGCGGCAATCCGCGACGCCTCGGGCACCATCGCCGGCACCTGGTAGGTGGCATCACGGCGCGGGCAGTACACGCTCAACACCTCGCCTCCCCGGTTGCCGCCTTCTTCCTCCTCCAGGCGGAACACCCGCCGGCGGACGAGCAGCAGCGTGAGCACGTAACGCATATCCTGCCGGTCGGGCTGCTCGGCCAGCCCGTCCCAAAAATCGAGCATCACGTCGTTGGGGGCCCAATGCCTCTTGTTCGAGTTACGGTCGGGGACCTGCGTCTTCCACCAACCCACCGCGGCGGCGGCGGGCCCCGGCCAGGCATCGGCGGCGAAATCGATCCGCTTCAATTCGGCCCCGTCTTCGACCAGCATTGAGTAGTAGGTTTCGCCCGGCGCAAACGCCCGCCCGGTTACCGAACAGCACCGAGCGGCGTGTTGCAGTTCGTATTCCATCGCCGGCCCACAATCCCGTTGAAAGGGCCGCCAACGGTAGCCGAAAAGGCTATTTGATGCAAGACTTTAACGGAAAGCTTCGAGGCAGTGAGGCAGTGGTCGCCACGGAAGCCACCCATTATTCCCATGCTTCGCCCAACACGCATCCACCCTATCCTGCCGTTACTCCCATTTCTGTGGAACTTGACTCGGCCGGCGGTGTCTAGTAGAGTATGAGTATGGTCGCTGGGACGAACTTGTTGGCTTTGTTGTTGGCGCTTTGCAAGCGCCGGCCGTAGGGTTCGTCCGTACCCGCCAGTCCTGGAATACGCCGAACCTCAAGGCCGCCAAGGTCTTGAGGTTTTTTGTTGATCGAGGGTGAGGATATCGTCATGGCACATAACCCTGAAACGTCGCTTCGTCCGATTGTGATTTTCGACACCACCCTCCGCGATGGCGAGCAATCGCCGGGGGCGAGCATGAACCTGGCCGAGAAGATGGAGGTGGCCGAGGCCCTGGTGGAGTTGGGGGTCGACGTGATCGAAGCCGGTTTCCCAATCGCCTCGCCCGGCGATTTCGAGGCCGTCCGCGACATCGCCCGCAACGTCCGCGGCTCGACCATCTGCGGACTCGCCCGCTGCCGCCAAGAAGACATCGATCGCGCCTGGGAGGCATTGCGACACGCCGAACGGGCCCGGATTCACGTTTTTTTGGCCACCAGCCCGATCCATCGCGACCATAAGTTGAAAATGAGTAAAGACGAGGTGATCGAGAACGTGGTGGCCTGCGTGCAGCGGGCCAAGAACTACTGCGGCGACATCGAATACTCGCCGGAAGACGCCACTCGCACCGAGCCCGACTTCCTCTGCCAGGTGATCGAGGCGGCCATCGCCGCCGGGGCCACCACCGTCAATATCCCGGACACGGTCGGCTACGCCACCCCGGCCCACATGGCCGAAATTGTCCGCGACGTGCGGAACCGCGTGCCGAACATCGACCGGGCCGTCCTCAGCATCCACTGCCACGACGACCTGGGCATGGCGGTGGCCAACAGCCTGGCCGCCGTCGAGACCGGCGCCGGCCAGGTGGAGTGCACCATCAACGGGCTGGGCGAGCGGGCAGGCAACTGCTCGCTGGAAGAGATCGTCATGGCCCTGCGGACCCGCCACGATCACTACCGGGCCGCCACCGGCATCCACACCAGGCGGCTGGTGCCCACCAGCCGGCTGGTGTCGAACATCACCGGGCTGCAAGTGCAGCGGAATAAGGCCATCGTCGGCCAGAACGCCTTTGCCCACGAGGCCGGCATCCATCAGGACGGCATGCTCAAAGAGCGGACCACCTACGAAATTATGCAGCCGGAAGACGTGGGCTTTTCCACCAGCGACCTGGTGCTGGGCAAGCACAGCGGACGGGCCGCCCTGGCCGACCGCGCCAAGGCGATGGGCTACAGCCTCGGCCGCGAGCAAGTCGATATCCTCTTCGACCAGTTCAAGCTGCTGGCCGACAGGAAGAAAGAGATCTACGACGCCGACATCGCCGCCCTGATCGAGCAGCAGATCCACGCGGTTTCGGAGAAGTGGACGCTCGATTCCTACAAAGTGTTGTGCGGCACCGGCCAGGTGCCCGAGGTGACGCTGCGGCTCCGCCGCGGCGACGAGAAATCGACCGTCAGCATGGCCTGCGGCGACGGCCCGATCGACGCGATCTTCCTGGCCATCGCCCAGGTGACGGGCATTCCGGTGGTCTGCAAGGACTTTAACGTCCACAGCGTCACCGTCGGCAACGACGCCCAAGGCGAGGTCCTGGTCCAAGTAGAGCACAACGGCCAGGTCTACCGCGGCCGCGGTGTCTCGACCGACAGCGTCGAGGCCAGCGCCAAGGCGTTCTTAAACGCCATCAACCGGGTAGCGGCGTTGACCAACGGCATGGGGCGATGAACGCTATCCTTTCGGAGTAGCATGGACGGGAACCGGCTTCGGCTGGGACACATCGACGCCGGTACCCCCCAAAGCGGAAGTCAGCATACAGGGTAAGTCCACATGAGCAATGAGAGACCAAGTCCGTGCGGAACGTGATCGCGATACTCGAAGACGACGAGCGTCGCACGCAAGCCATGAAGGAAGAGATTCATAGGCTCTTCCCAACGCTCCATGCTCGTTTCTTCGACAATGCGCCCGATATGCTGGCGTGGCTGCAAGATGCCCTTTGCTCGGTTCTACTGTTTTGCCTCGACCACGACCTGGGCCCGAACTACCAGCGCGATGGAAAGCCATTTGATCCCGGTACTGGTCGTGATATTGCCGATTTCCTCGCTGCCAAGAAAGCGTCATGCCCGATCCTCATCCATTCCTCAAACGTGGAAGCGGCACAGGCCATGCGGTTCACCCTTGAAGATGCCGGATGGGCAGTGGAGCGAGTGACTCCATTTGACGATCTTACTTGGGTAGACTCATACTGGTCCAGTCGCGTTGCCACCCTTCTTGACAAGGAAGAGAAGGAGGAATGCGAACAAGCCGAACCACCTGATTGTCAACAGTCCGCCAGTCCGAAGCGGTCTGCCGCAAATATGTGATCGGCTACGTCAACCGCTCGGCCTTGGCCTTACGTCGCGGTGGGGATGCGGTATAATTGCGTGTCGTCACGTTTCACGAAGAGCAGTCGAGGTCCCACGATGCGAGCCGAATCGGTCCGCTGCGAAGTCATCCGCAGGGTCCGCCAGGCACCCTTCCGTCCCTTTGATCCGCGCTGATCCGTGCTGATCCGTGGCTTCATGTCATGTCAGAGGCCCTCAGAAGAAGCCCAGCGGCTTGGTGCTGTAGGACATGAGGATGTTCTTGGTGTGCCGGTAGTAGTTCAGCATCATCTTGTGCGTCTCCCGGCCGATGCCCGACTTCTTGTAGCCGCCGAACGAGGCGTGGGCCGGATAGAGGTGATAGCAGTTGCACCACACCCGGCCGGCCTCGATGCCGCGGGCAAAGAACTGCATCTGGTGTACATCCCGCGTCCACACCCCGGCCCCCAGCCCGTACATCGTGTCGTTGGCGATCGCCAGCCCCTCGGCGTCGTCCTTGAAAGTGGTCACGCTAAGCACCGGCCCGAAAATCTCCTCCTGAAAGACCCGCATCTTGTTGTGGCCCTTCAACAAGGTGGGCTGGATATAGAAGCCGTTCGGGTAGACGGGGTTTGTAAACGGTCCGCCGCCGGTGAGCACCTCCGCCCCCTCTTGCCGGCCGATCTCGATATATTTGAGGATCTTGTCGTACTGATCCTTGGAGGCTTGGGCGCCCATCATGGTGGCCGGGTCGAGCGGATCGCCCATCTTGATGGCCTCGACCCGCTTAAGGCATCGCTCGATGAAGCGGTCGTAGATGCCTTGGTGGACCAGGGCGCGGGAGGGGCAGGTGCAGACCTCGCCCTGATTGAAGGCGAACAAAACGAGCCCTTCGACGGCCTTGTCGAGGAAGTCGTCGTCGGCCGCCATGACGCTTTCCAGGAAGACGTTCGGCGACTTGCCGCCCAGTTCGAGCGTCACCGGGATGATGTTCTCGGCGGCGTATTGCATGATCAGCCGGCCGGTGGTGGTCTCGCCGGTGAAGCCCACTTTCCTGATGCCGGGGTGCGTGGCCAGCGATTTGCCCACCTCGGGACCGAAGCCGCTCACCACGTTGACGACGCCGGGCGGCAGAAGGTCGTCGATGAGCTCCATCATCAGCAGGATGCCGGCCGGCGTCTGGCTGGCGGCCTTGATCACCACGCAATTGCCGGCGGCCAGGGCGGGGGCCAGTTTCCAGGCGGCCATCAGAAGCGGGAAGTTCCAGGGGATGATCTGCCCGACCACTCCCAACGGCTCGTGAACCTCCAGAT
>JAJYGU010000230.1 GCA_021784975.1 Planctomycetota bacterium | reverse complement strand
GTTCCGTGCAAACGCGCCATATTCGCCGCGAAAATGGGATTGTCCCCTTCGCCCACAAACGAGGAGTCCGCCATGACCCCAACTGACAACCTTAACGACCCACCCCTGGGCTTAGGACCGACCTCGGTGGCGCTGGGCGTGGTGGGGCTGCTGCTGTTGTTCCTGCCGGTTTTGAGCGTTCCCCTAGGAGCCATCGGGCTGGCCTTTGGACTGGCCGGCCTGCTCTTTTCTCTGTTCGGCGGTTGGGCAAGCCTCCGCTGGTCAATTGCGGGCATCGCGCTGTCGGGCTTGGCCCTGGCCATCGCCGTGGCCATCGCCGAGGCGGCCGCCGGCCCCCTGCCTAGTCGGCCGGCCCCGCCTGAGACTCAGGCCGTGGCGGAGCACGTATACGTCCCTCCGCCCGCTCGCCCCTACGGCTGGGAACCTTGATGCAGACCTGGCTGGTCCCAGGGGTCTTCGTCAGAATCTGCCAGTCGGTTCCCGCGATCGGCTTGGACGACGAGGCAGCAGTCGCGGAAGGGGCAGAAGCCTGACGGGTGCTGGCAACGCGGCGATTCGGGCCGAACCGGCACATTTTCGCGGGAACAATACAGCAACTGTCCCGGCTCGCCGCTCATCTCCAAGTGTCATGCCTCCTATGGGTGGGCCGGCGGGGCGCGAAACCATCCCGGCAAGACGTACCACCCAGTGCTTCGGATGCGCCAGCGGCCTGATGGGTGACAACACAAGCGTGCCGGCCAAACGCGTGCGGCCACGCGTCCCACTGGCCGACGTGCCGTCGGCCGCATCGCAACCCGAAGCGTAAGCGAGGACGGCCACACGACTTAGCCTCGCTTACGCTTCGGGTTACGATCGCGCAGTCTGCGCAACGCGCATCCGGCGGCGTTAATAATCCGGGTTAGTGCATGAATTCGTTCAAGTTGTTTTTGCGTCGTCACTGAACGCCCCGCGCCGCTTGACCACTACGATCGTCCGATCCCGACGATGGGCGTCCGGATCGCGGGACTCCAGGATGCTGCGGACGGCGGCAGTTAACTCTTCGGCGCTAAGGCTCAGCTTATCGAGCAGGTCTTCGGCCACGTCGGCATCGCTCCGTAGCTGGCTCGACGGCTCGACCACCTCGCTGCGGCCGTCGCTGAACAGCACCAGCGCCTCGCCGGGCTGCAACTGATAATCGTCCTGCCGGTAGCCCGTCTCTGGACTCTCTCCCAAGGGCCGCGACCCTTGGCCGATCGATTCCCAGCCGGTGGGCCGCAAGAGCAGAGCCGACAGGCGTCCGGCCGCCGCCCCGGACACCCGGCCGATGGCGGTCTCGACCACGCCATAAAACACGTCGGCGTGTTGGTCGCCCGCCGAACTGGTCCACAGCGTCAGATTGAGCTGCTGGAGCACCGGTTCGGCCCGGCGGTGGTACTGAGCGTGGGCCCGGAGCGAAGTCTTCACCGCGTTGGCGGTCACCGCGGCGGCGACCCCTTCTTTTCGGGTCCGACCGGCCGCCACTGCCAGCAGGCCGTCGGGCAAGCAGAACCAGTCATGGAAGGCCCCGCCGGCCCCTTGGGCCTGACAGGTCCAGCCAGCCACGTCCCAGCCGTCCAACAGCGGAGCAATCGTGGGCAGGCCGTTGCGTTGCAGCCGCTCGATGGCTGCCAACTGCTTCTTCAACTCCGCCCCGTCGCAGCCGCAACGCAGAAGCACCTCGCGTTCCAGGTCGGAGGCCACCCGGCCGGCAACCACCTCCAGCAGGTTGGTCTGGCGGTCGCCGAGGTTGCAGCCTTCGTTGCCGAACACCCAGAGCGTCCCCAGGAGCGTGGTGGGGGTGGAGACGGGCACGCAGGCGGCCAAGGGAAAATCCTCGGGCACGTTCCAAACCCGTCGCGTTTCGGCGTCGTTGAGGACCACCGCGTGTCCCAGCATGGCCTCCAGATCGGCCATCGCCCCTTGCAGCGGTCGAGCCGAGGCCGTCAGGCGATCGAACGGCAGACCCCAACAGGAGCGCAGCTTCAACTCGGTGGTGCCCTCGTCGAGCAGGTAGAGTGCGGCCGCCACGCCGCCGACTGCCTCGGCGCCTCCCTTGAGCACCGCCTCCAGCCGGGCGGCCAGGTGCTTCTCTTCCTCGCGGTGCGGGACAACCGGGATGCCCGCCGCCAATTCGGCCTCGCGCCGCCAAAGGGCATAGCGGGTTGCGACCAGCTCGCCGAGCATGTCGGCCATCGAGGCCGCCAAGAGGCGGGCCGCGCTGCGCTCGACCGGCTGCTGGTCGCCGGCGTCACCCGGTCGGACATCGCCGAACGGCTGCAGACGCAGGTGGCCCGCCGGCGCATCGCGGCCCGAATCGACCGGGATGGCGAGGGTTAGCCCCTCGCTGTGCTTCGAGGCGGCCCCGGTCACGTATTCCAGCGACCAGCCCGTAACCGTCTGGAAGGCGTACAGCAGATCAGGCAGGCACGCCACCACTTCGACCGACGGACGCGCGTCGTTCGGGTGCTGCTCGGTATAGAGCTTGAGATGTTGTTGAACGGACCGGGCCGGGGACATTTCGGTGGACTTATGGCCACCGCTGCACGCAGCAGACGGGTGGGCTCAGTTCGAGGGAGACTCATAGCGGATGCAGCCCAACCCTGGCCAACCAAGCCGGTCTTCGTCGCCACTGTCGGCAGGATCGCTGCGGTCGGAACCTCTCGCCTCGGCGAACTTCCGAGCCATCGACACCACCCAGTCCACGCAATCTCCATGACCAGCATGGCTTAACATCGGTCAATCCCAGCTTGGGACGTGAGCCGGATTTCCAGAAACCGCAGCCGGCGGGCCTGTGCCCGTTCGCCGACTCTTGCTATACTCAGGCGTGCGACGGATGAAGGGGCCACTCGGAGATTGGCCGGTTAAATCCCAAATCCGAAGCCCGCAATCCGAAAAAAGTACGAAAACTACGGAGTCATTTGTGGGGACCAAGAAAACTGGCAAGGGTCGTCGCAAGATCGGCCGCAAGAAACGCCGCAACCGGGCAAGAATCCGGCACCGCAAGTAGCGTCGAGCCGCCCTAGACCGTCCGCGGCCCAAAATGAGACGTTTAGCCGCTGCCGGTACGGCGGCGATTCCCGGCGGCGCGCCGACGCTGCGTCGGCCGTCATGCGTTTCACTTCATTCTACCCGTCGCATAAAAGGCCCCCGCCGGAATGCCGGCCGCCCCTACCTTCTGCGCGATCGCGTCGACCTCCTCGTTCGACAGGGCCGCGACCCAGGGCTCTGCCGGCTTGCGGGCGATGGTGTGGACCTGGACGAGCTTGATCTGGCCGCCGCCGTGGATCTCCCGCAAACGTTCGCAATAGGCGTCCACCTCCGAGGCTGGCGGCGGATCGCCGCGGATCCGCATGAACAGCGACTGGATGACGATCGGCCGCACGCTGGCCAACTCGCGGAGGTTGTCGAGGATCTGACGCCAGGGAACCGCGGACCGCGAGACGAGTTGATAGTACTCCTCGCTGCCGGCGTCCAGCTTGGCCCAAATTTCGCCGCCGTTGGCATCCAGGAGCGCCAGGGCTTGCCGCACCCGTTGGCGGTGCGCCAGGCTGGCGTTGGTGATCAACACCAGCTTCACATCGGCCAGGCCGCGGTGGTGGCGCACCTCCGCGCAAGCCGCCACCGCCTCCTCGAAATTCCGATACGCGGTGGGTTCGCCGTCGCCGCTCAGGGCGATGTCGTTGAGCCGGCGGAAGGCGGTCGGCGTTTCGCGGAACTGCGGTGCCTCGTAGATTTGCCCCGAGGTCACCAGGTCCACCGTGCCCTCCAACTCCGCTTGTAGTCGCGGGATGTCGACCGGCTGCTTGGCCTGTTCGCTTGGGTCGCGACGATCCACCTGGCAGTAGATGCAGTGGTAGTTGCAGTACCTGTCGAGGCTCAGATTGACGCCGATGGAAATCCCGCCCGCGCGGCGACTGACCACCGGATAGACATATCGGTTTCCAGCGAACGTTCGAGGATGCGCTTCAAACAAAGCCCGCGCTAGATGGCCCGAGTCGTGCATCCCCCCACCGAGAACTCATGCCCGATTGATAGTGGTGAACTCGTCCATCGTCACCGTGACCAATTCGCCATCGGGCAGGGCCAACAGGATTGCGTCGCTAAAGGCCTTGTCGTCGAAGTTCCGTCGGAAGTGAAGTCCCTGCCGACACCGCTCCACCCGGACCACCCTTCCGCGGGTCTTGGTGGTCCAGCTCCGCATTCCGACGGTCACTAGGTGTTCCACCTCGATACGATCACCCGCCTTCAAGTCTTCCAGGTGCGTCCGCGGCTCACCCGCAAGCGTCATCATAACCCGACTCCGAAGAAATATTCCACCGGACATGTGCCGTCCACAGGCCGAGAATAGGTCATCCTGAGCGCAGCCAAGCACCTCGTTGCCCCCTTTGGCAAGCCAGATTCTTCGCCACGCTCAGAAGGACAATTACCCCGCAAACGGTTCCGCCGGAACCTGTTCCCGCCCCTTCTTGTTATTGTTTCCATAAACGGCATTCTGGCAAGGGCGGCCCTGCAAAATTCCCGCGGCTCACACTTCTTTGGCGTCGATCCAGGACATTAGCTTGCGGAGCCGGCGGCCGACTTCCTCGACCTGGTGCGCCCGTTCCTTTTTCCGCATGGCTTTGAAGGCCGGGGCGTTGGCCTTGTTTTCCAGGATCCACTCGCGGGCGAACTGCCCGCTCTGGATCTCGCCGAGAATCCGCTTCATCTCGGCCTTGGTCTGATCGGTCACGATCCGCGGGCCGCGGGTGTAATCCCCGTATTCGGCGGTATTCGAGATGCTGTAGCGCATGTAATCCAGCCCGCCCTGATAGATCAGGTCGACGATCAGCTTGACCTCGTGGACGCACTCAAAATAAGCCATTTCCGGCTGGTAGCCGGCCTCGACCAGCGTCTCGAAACCGGCCTTGATCAAGGCGCTCAGCCCGCCGCAGAGGACGACTTGTTCGCCGAACAGGTCAGTCTCGGTCTCCTCGGCAAAGGTGGTCTCGATCACGCCGCCGCGAGTGCCGCCGATGCCCTTGGCATAGGCCAAACCGATCTTGAAGGCGTCGGGACCCGCCCCTTCGCCCAGCGCAATCAGGCACGGGACCCCGGCCCCGCGGACATACTCCGAGCGGACCAGGTGCCCGGGACCCTTGGGCGCCACCAGGATCGTCGAAACCCCCTTGGGAAAATCAAACTGGCCGAAGTGGACATTGAAGCCATGCGAGCAGATCAGCACATTGCCCGGCGAGAGATTGTCGCGCACATGGGCGCGAAACACATCTGCCTGGATCTCGTCCGGCAAGAGAATGGTAACGATATCTGCTTTCTTGGTCGCCTCGGCGGCGGAGATCGGCTGAAAGCCGTCCTTGACCGCCTGCTCGTAGTTCGCCGTGCCGGGCAGTTCAGCCACGATCACCGTGCAGCCGCTGTCGCGGAGATTCTGGGCGTGGGCGTGCCCCTGCGAGCCGTAGCCGAGAATGGCGATCGTCTTGTTCTTCAGCAGCGAAATGTCAGCGTCTTTGTCGTAATAGGTCTTGGCGGGCATAGAGGATCCTAGGGATTCGGGATTAGTTGTAGGGTGGGTCGAGCGGAGCGAGTCCCACCACCTTTTCTGGCTCAATCGGTGGGGCTCGCCGACCAACGCTTCGCGTCGGTGCCCGTCGACCCACCCTACGGACGCTAATCGGTCTTTCCTCGTGCCATGGCGATCCGCCCGGTGCGGACCAGCTCGAGGATGCCGAAGGGTCGCATCATTTCGATAAAGGCCTCGATTTTTCGTTCCTGGCCGGACATTTCGATCATGACCATTTCGGGGGCCACGTCGACGATCCGGCCGCGAAAGATCTCCACCAACTCGCGGATTTCGCTCCGCGTGCCGTTGGCGGTGGCCACTTTCATCAACATCAGGTCGCGTTCGACGTGGTCCTGGGAGCCGATGTCGTCGACCCGCACCACGGTGACGATCTTTTCCAGTTGTTTGCGGACCTGTTCGAGGACCGCATCGTCGCCCATGACGACAAACGTCATCCGCGACAAATGGGGATCTTCGGTCTCCCCCACCGCCAAACTATCGATGTTGTAACCGCGCGATGCCAACATGCCCGCAATGTGCGACAGCACACCCGGCACGTTCTGCACCAAAGCACAGAGCACGTGGCGCATCGAGCAAGTCCCCAAGAACTGGCAAAAGTTCCATCTTACCCCCCGCAAGGCGCCAGGACAAGGGGTAGGGGCGATGGGTTCGCCAGCTCACGGGTACCGGTCCATTTTTCCGCAATAGAACACATTTGGCTGGTTATCCACCATTTATCGCCCGCTATAGTAACCCGAAGCGTCAGCGAGGGAGGCGATGGGGCTGGCCCTCGCTTACGCCTCCGACGGCTTGCCCTGGCTTGCGATTCGGGCTAGTGTTGCGGGCTGTACGGTCGGTTTCTTGGATCGTCGTAGGCTATGCGGTCGTCCAAGAACAAGTTGGGGACTGTCCCAATTTTCGTCCGACGAAAATGGGACTGTCCCCTTGGCGAAAGTGGAAGTTGTTGCTGGACGGCCGCTATGGGAGAAACGTCGCAATGCATGAACCCCTGCAGCGTCGCGTGCTGGCCGAAGGTCGCTACGCCCGGCTGGTGGCCCAAAACGGCTGGGAATGGGCCGAACGGGTGAACACGGTCGGGGCGGTGGTCATCGTGGCGATCACTGCCGACCGGCAACTGGTCTTAGTGGAGCAATTCCGAATTCCTTTGGGTCGCCGGGTAATCGAACTGCCGGCGGGCTTGGTGGGCGACACGTTCGACGCTCAGCATGAGTCGTTGGACGAGGCCGCCCGCCGCGAACTGCTGGAAGAGACCGGTTACGAAGCGGCCGCCATGAAGTTTCTCGTCGCCGGTCCCAGTTCGCCGGGGCTGGTCAACGAAGTCTACAGTCTCTTTCTCGCCCGCGACGCCCGCCGCGTCGCCGCCGGCGGCGGCGACGCCTCGGAGGAGATTCACGTCCACTTGGTTCCGCTCAGTGAGGCGGAGGCTTGGCTGGAACGAAAGCGGAGCCAAGGCATAGTTGTCGATCCGCGCGTGTACGCCGGGCTCTATTTCACGGCCGTGCGGTAATTCGCCGCGAACAGGACATGATATGACGCGATCGCGATGGAAGACTCCCAGGCTCTGGCTGCTTCTGTTGGGGGGTGTATGGGCTGTCATGATCGCTTGGGTCCTCGGCCCAGTTGTGATCTCGACTGCGGTTTTGGGCTACATGAGGCTTAGAGCGGCGCCGTTGCGGGAACGTGGGGCAACACTGAACGCTTGGGGTGAGTGGAATCTGAAGTGGGCGTTCGAGCCAATGGATCCTAAGGTTACCACGGATAGTACAGTTGAATCGTGGGTGCCATATCTTCAAAAGCTTGGCGTCGTGGAGCTAGATTTGAACGGCTCCAGAATCTCCAACCAAGCGTTGACGAAACTCGCCCGCCTCCGATCTCTGAAGGGACTCCGAGTTGTGGATACTTCTATTGATGACGATGGGTTGAAGGTCATCGCGGAGCTGAAGCAGCTCCAGATGGTCGATCTGCGCGGGACGAAGATCACCGATAAGGGATTTCGTTATCTCGCATCAATGCCAAACCTTCGGGTGCTCGCAGTCAACGAGAACCAAGTCTCACAAGAAGTTCAGGCCGACTTTGCTCGTGAACATCCTAATGTGAAGATTTTTGGGCATCCTAAGGACCCTTGAGTGTATCGCGGTGAAGCGACCAGTTCGCCGACAAGAGTCGGGCAGTTCAAACATATTGTGCATGCGGATAGAATAGAGTTGTATAACGCCGTCAACCTGAGGGAGGGTGGGATGAAGCGCGGGGAGGTTATCGACATCCTTTTGGCCCGCGAGGAGGAACTGCGCACGCGCTTCGCCGTGCAGTCGCTGGCCCTGTTCGGGTCGGCTGCACGAGACGAAGCACGAAACACGAGCGATGTGGACCTGTTGGTGGAGTTTACTCGACCGATCGGGCTGTTTCACCTGGTTGGCACGGCGCAGTACTTGGAAAAGGTTCTGGATGTCGACGAGGGCAAAGTGGACTTAGTTATTCGCGACGCGGTGATCCCGGAGTTGCAGGATATTGTCTATGGAGAAGCCGTCAGTATCTTCGACGCCAAAGCGGTGGAAGTACCGGATCCGTCACATTCGTGACGCGATCGTAGCCTGTCAGACCTACGTCGGTGGAACGACGCTGGAGCAGTTCGCTCAAGACCGCCGGACCCTGCACGCGGTGGCCTGGGAACTGATGATGATCGGTGAGGCCGCCCGCCACATTCCTCCCGACGTGGTTGCCGCCTTTCCCGAAATTCCCTGGGCCACGATGCGCGGGATGCGCAATCACATCGTCCACGGCTATGACCGAATCAAGGCGGAAATCGTCTGGGAGGTGGTGACGGCTGACTTGCCGCCATTAGTGCCCCACCTCGACCGCATCGAACGGGAGGCAAGCGAATGACACGAAATGAGTCATAAGCCTCAGCCAACCCGAAGAAGAAATGGAACGAAGGCGTTGGGCGAAGTCTCTGGGCGATAGGCGTTAGAGGCATTGAAGATCCCGACGACGTGCGCGAACCTGGAGTGATGGTTCGGGAGGCCGGGTGATGAATGACATCGATATGGAGTTGTTGACCTTACCTGCCACGCTGCTGAACCTCCTCTGGATTGTCACCGGAATTGCCATTTACTGTGTCCTCATCCGGCGGCGAGCGAGGTAATGGTGGCGCACGCGTACGTCATTGCTGGGTCGAACGGAGCCGGGAAAACCACGTTCGCCCGGGAGTTCTAGCCACAATATGCCGACTGCCGTGAATTCCTGAATGCCGATCTGGTGGCAGCGGGCATTTCGCCGTTTTCTCCCGATACGGCGGCGCTCGCAGCGGGACGAGTGCTGCTGGAACGTTCGACCCCGCACCGTTGCCAGCTTTGAGGGCGACGTACTCGCCTTGGCGGATGCCGCACTGTACGATTACATTGTCGGACTTACCCGAGGGACGAATGCTGTACGATAAGCGCCAAGAACGATTGTTAGGTGAGCGAGCGGAGGCCGCGCTGAAGGAGGCGGTGCGGAAGGTTATCGAGGAAGCCCGGCGCACCGGAAGCACGTTAGCCGTGTGGAAAGACGGAAGAGTAGTCAAAATTCCCGCCGATCAACTTCCGCCCCCGCCCGCTGAATCCAAGTGAACCACCACCGCCTGTAAGGCGGTGGCTTTGAAGGCATTGGGCTGAGCTACGGACTGGAAGTCCTTCGCTCAGCCCTGATCCTCAACCCGAAAGTTTTCATCACCCGACACAGGCTCCTGCCCTTGCAGGCGTATATACTCTTGGATCACTTCATCAGTCACGTTGCCCGAGGTCGCCACGAAGTACCCCCGAGCCCACATGTGGCGGCCCCAGAACTGCTTGTTCAGATGCCGGAATTCCATCATCAGCTTGCGGGACGACTTTCCCTTGATGTACTGCATAATCTTGCTCGCCGACATGTTCGGCGGCGCAGACACCAGAATATGCACGTGGTCCCGAGACACATGTCCCTGCAAAATCTCGATCTCGTTCGTCCGACAGATTTCTCGCACCAATTCCCGCAGCCGAGTCCCCACCGGACCCGTCAGCACCGGCTTGCGGTACTTGGTGCTCCATACAAAGTGGTATTTGATGTCAAATCGGGTATGGGCGGAAGTACGGTAGTTTTCCATCCACACCAGTGTACCTAAAGGTGTCGCCTGAAGGCGAGGGTTTCATTCCCTCCCATCGAGAGACAATGAGCGATTCGCGGCAAGGACGGACCGTCGCAATCGACGCAGACTATCCATTTTAACACCCGCCTAGCTGGCACTGCGTGTTTGTTCGCAGACCTTCGCCCCACTAGTTGCTGCCGATGGCCTTGCATCGGGCCGTGCGCGGCTTCAGACGGTGTGTGCGGGCGCCTTGCTCCTTGTCGGACCGTTCCGCCGCGCACTACAATCCAGGGTTCGGTACCATCCTTGCCCCGGCGAGTTGCCAACCAGAGCCTGATGTCTGCTTCCGATATCCTGATCCGCGGCGCGCGAGAGCATAACCTTCGAGATGTCGATCTGCGGCTGCCGCACAACCGGTTGATTTGTCTCACCGGGGTCAGCGGCTCGGGCAAGAGCTCTCTGGCCTTCGACACCCTCTTTGCCGAGGGCCAGCGGCGCTACGTGCAGAGCCTGTCCAGCTTCGCCCGTCAATTCCTCGGGCAGATGCCCAAGCCGGACGTGGACCTGATCTCGGGGCTGAATCCGGCGATTTCCATCTCGCAAAAAACCGGCGGCCAAAGCCCACGCTCCACCGTCGGCACGATCACCGAGATCTACGACTATCTGCGGGTGCTCTATGCCCGAGTTGGCAAAGGCCACTGTCCCGAGTGCGGCCGACCGATCACTGCCCAAAGCCGCGAACAGATTCTCTTGCAGATCCTGGCCCTGCCTGCCAGCACCCGGTTTCTGGTCTTGGCGCCGCTGATCCGTGGTCAAAAAGGCGAATATCGCGACCTGTTTGAGGACTTGCTGAAGCAGGGTTTCGTCCGCGCGCGGGTGGACGGGCAGGTAGTCCGCCTGAGCGATCAACTCCGACTGGATCGCCAGATGCGGCACAACATCGAAGTGGTGATCGACCGGCTGGTGATCGGTCCAAAAGTCCGTCCGCGCCTGGCGGAGGCCGTGGAAACGGCCTTGAAGCTCGGCGAAGGCAATCTGCTGGTGGCAATGGATGGGGAAGGGGAACGAGGGGTGGGGGAAATCGAAAAGGCGGAGGGTGGAGGGCGGAGGGGGGAAGGCAGTAGGCATTCATCCCTGCGTCCTCCGCTCTCCGACTCCGACGTTGCGCAGAAGGGGACAGTCCCATTTTTGTGGCCGACCACGCCGGGCGTGGTGCCCGCCACAAAAATCGGAACAGTCCCCGCCCCCTCCCCGGCCCCTGCTCTTGCCCTCTCGGCGCACTACGCCTGCACGCACTGCCAACGCAGTTTCGAGCCGCCCAGCCCGCAGCTTTTCAGCTTC
>JAJYGU010000165.1 GCA_021784975.1 Planctomycetota bacterium | reverse complement strand
CGCGGGGCGGCGACTCGCCCGCCGGGCAAGAAGACGCTGGGAAGATCGGAGAGGTCTTGGCCCTGTCCCAGCCGTTCCAGGATTGCCGGAAATACGTCTTCACCCTCGCCACACACCCCGATATCGGCACCGAGATACCGCCGGGCGGCCTCGGGGAAGATGCTGTAGCCCGCCCCGCCCACGACCACCGGCGCTGCCGTGGCCGCCCGGCAGGCGGCCACCACCGGCGGAACCTGCTCAAGCAGGAACCGCGGATTGACCATGTTCTGGTCATCGACGTTCCGTACCGAAATGCCGATGACCTGCGGGGCATAGTGTTCCACTGCCCGGCCGATGGCAGCGGCAGGATCCGGCTCGGTCCGCAGATCCAGGAAGCCCACTTCGTGGCCCGCCTGCCGCGTGGCAGCCGCCACCAGCGCCAGTCCCAACGGCAGCGCCGGCATGTTGATCTGTTCGGTGTTGGCCGATATCAGTAAGACCCTCACAGCCGCCTCCCATGGCCACGGCACCTTGACTATTGGGAAGTGCCAATGCCAGCGTGAATAACCGAATTGTATCACGATACTGCGAAACGTTACAGTTGTTTCCCCCAAAGCCGCGCGAATGCATGGAGGCTTGGCAGCCCCAGACCACGCTCGCGTGCAGATAGCGAACCTTCCGGCAAAAACAAGGGTCTTAACGTCGCGTAGCGACGCCTGACGCAGTGTGTGCAGTTCGGCCGGAAAAATCGCGGAGTAAAGGAAAATCAGGGTAAAGACTCTGCTGTGGGTTGCAGAATTTTCCGGAGAAGTCTTTGGGAGTTTTCCTGATGTGAGCCAACCAGATCTTGTTAACGGACTTCGCTAAATAGCCGATCAGCCTGCACCTGTTCACACTCCGATCAGGCGGCTATCGCTCGACTCTCGCCACCCATCCCCTGCATCGGACAGGTCTTCAAACGACCAGGGCGTATCGGCCACCCCGCTCAGCATAGCGCAGGGCAGCCGAGTGCGGCCGTGCTCGTCATCGCCGGTCCGCCAGGCGAAGTTGTGGTAGATCAGGAATACGGCCACGGTCGACGCTTGAGGAGGCTTGACCATCCGCCTCCGCCGGGTGAAAATTACGATTTGCCCTGAAATCAGCCCACCCATGTCCATGCTTGCCAGCACCCACGTCCCCAATGCCGCCGGTCGTTTTGGTCCCTTTGGGGGCCGCTACGTCCCGGAAACCTTGACCCATGCCCTGGAGGAACTGGCGGCCGAATATGAGCGCGCGGCCGCCGAACCCTCGTTCCACGCGGACCTGGCGGCACTGCTGAAGCATTACGTCGGCCGCCCCTCTCCGTTGTATCACGCCAGGCGGCTTAGCCAACATTGCGGCGGGGCGCAAATTTACCTGAAGCGCGAAGACCTCAACCATACCGGCTCACATAAGATCAACAACACGCTGGGCCAGGCCCTGCTGACGCGGCGGATGGGCAAGCCGCGGGTCATCGCCGAGACCGGCGCCGGCCAGCACGGCGTGGCCACGGCCACCGCCTGCGCCCATTTCGGCCTGGAATGCGTGGTCTACATGGGCGAGGAAGATGTCCGCCGCCAGCGGCCCAACGTCTTCAGCATGAAACTGCTGGGGGCCGAGGTGCGGCCGGTGGCCAGCGGCTCGCGGACCTTGCGCGACGCGGTGAACGACGCCTTTCGCGACTGGATGGCCTCGGCGGCCACGACGCACTACTGCCTGGGCTCCGTCGTCGGCCCGCACCCCTTCCCGAAAATGGTCCGCGATTTTCAGTCGGTCATCGGCCGCGAGACCCGCAACCAGTGTTTGGAGCAGATCGGCCGCTTGCCCGACCTGATCGTGGCCTGCGTCGGCGGCGGGAGCAACGCCGCCGGCATGTTTTACCCTTTTATCGACGATCCACAAGTGGAACTGCTGGGCGTGGAGGCGGGCGGGCGGTCCACGAAGCCCGGCGACCACGCCGCCACGCTGTGCTTTGGCAGTCCCGGTGTGCTGCACGGCAGCTACAGCTACGTGCTGCAAGACGACGACGGCCAGACCTGCGACGTGCACAGCGTTTCCGCCGGCCTGGACTATCCGGGCACCGGCCCCGAACACAGCTATTGGAAACAGACCGGCCGGGCCTCGTACACCAGCATCCGCGACGACGAGGCCCTGAACGCCTTCGACACGCTTGCCCGCACCGAAGGCATTCTGCCCGCGCTGGAAAGCTCGCACGCCGTGGCCAAGGCGATTGAGCTGGCGGGCCAGCGCGGCCGCGACGCAGTAATCGTGGTCAACCTCTCGGGCCGCGGCGACAAAGACGCCGCCGAAATCGCGCGGCTGCGGGGGTTGGAGTTCTAAATCCCATGTCCTCGATCGACACCCTGTTTACCCAGCTTCGCTCCGCCGGCCGCAAGGCGTTTATGCCGTTTGTGACCGCCGGCGATCCCGACCTCGATTTCACCGCCGAGGTTATTCGCCGCCTGGCCGCGCAGGGCTGCAGCCTGTTTGAAGTCGGCGTCCCCTACAGCGACCCGATTGCCGATGGCCCGGTGATTCAGGCCTCGTTCACCCGTGCGCTGGGGCACAAGATTCGCTTGGCCGACACGCTGGCCACGCTCGGCGGGGTGACGCCGGAAGTGCGCACGCCCATCGTGACCATGCTGAGCTACGCGATCGTTTGGCGGCACGGGCTGGAGCGTTACGTGGCCGAGGCCAAGGCGGCGGGGGCTGCCGGGGCGATCGTGCCCGACCTGCCGGTGGAAGAGGCCGGCCCGCTGGCCGAAATCTGCCGCCGCGAGGATTTTTCGCTCATCCAACTGGTCACGCCGCTGACGCCCCGCGACCGGGCGCGGCGGATTGCCGAGCAGGCTACCGGTTTCATCTACTATGTCTCGGTGGCCGGCATCACCGGCGAGCGGGCGACGCTGCCGCCGGAGATCGTCGAGAATGTGGCCTGGCTGCGGAGCCAGACGCCGCTGCCGATCTGCATCGGCTTCGGCATCAGCCGGCCGGAGCACGTGCGGATGCTGGCCCCGGTCGCCGACGGTCTGATCGTCGGCTCGGCCATCGTCCGCCGCATCGGCGAAGGGGCCGCGAAATCGCGGGCCCAAGTGCTGCAAGAACTCGAAGCCTACGTCGGCGAATTATTGGCGGCCATGACGGGCTGAAGCGGCAGGATGGAACAAGCCGACTGCCGCCCACATGTCATCCTGACGGGCACCGACCGGGTACCCGCATGCGGGTGGCGTTGGTCGGTGAAGGATCTGCGTCGCCACATCAGTAGGCCAGATTCTTCGCTTCGCTCAGAATGACGGAAATCGAAGGTTCTCACTTCTTCACCGGCCAGGCGAGAATCTGCTTATCCGACGATAGCCGCGCGCGAAGCCTTGCATAATCCACGGCCTGCAGGTCGCAGTCGCGCTCGATCGCCTGAGCCGCGGCCGTGGCCGCTGACTGGCCCAGCACCATGAATACCGGTTCCATGCGGATCGAGCCATAGGCGATATGGCTGGCGGAGAGGCACACCGGCACCAGCAGGTTCGTGCACTCCGCTTTGCGGGGCACGATCGCCCGGTAACTGATCGGATAAGGCGGGAAGCCGCCGATCTCGACGTCGCCTTCGTTGCGGGCGTGGCCGTCGGCGTCCACGTAGCGCTGCACGTGGTGCGAGTCCATGGTGTAGGCGGCCAGCCCGACGGAATCCTCGGCCACCCGGCGGCCGCGGCAGTTGTGCTCGGTCATCACGTATGCGCCGATCATCCGCCGCGCCTCGCGGACGTAGAGTTGCCGCGGCCAATGGCCGTTGTCGACAAATTCGTCCTTCGCCAGCCCCCAGCGACTGAACTCGTTGCGCAGGGCGGCCGGCACGCGCGGATCATGGGCCAGGGTCCACATCAGCCCGAGTTGGTAATCGCGGTGCTCGGCCACGATCTTTTCGCGGGTGGCGTAGTCGCAGTTGGGATAGTCGTAGTTCACGCCGATGTCGTCGGTGGAAAACGCGCCGCTATTGTTGTTGTCCGACTTGCGATTGGGCATCGGTGACGGCCCGCCGACAACGGGTCCTCCGCCGGCCTTGAGATAGCGGAGCAACAACTCGTAGCGGAGCGGATCGTAACCGGCCGGCTTGGGAAACCGCAGGCGGTTGGCCGGCACGTCGGTCAAGCACATGCGGAAGTTGTAGGCCTGCACGCGCCCGTCCCCGCCGCCCTCCCGGCCGGGCCCGCCGGCGTGTACGCCCGGCAGCAGACCGCTCCGTGGATCGCCCGGCGTAACGTAGGGATCGGTCGGGCGCTCGAACTGATGGTGCTTGGCATGGCGGGTCTGGACGCCGTTGAGGGTCTCGCCGTATTGCGCGTTCGACTCGCGGCCGACGGCATACCGGACGCCCGCCTTGGCCATCAAATCGCCTTCGTAGCTGGCATCAATAAAGACCCGGCCGGAGAAGACGCGGCCCGACTCCATCACGATCTGCGTGATTCGCGGGCCCTGTTTGCGGACGCCATGGCGCAGGTCCAAGCGTTCGCCCAGCACGACCGGCACGCCGGCTTCGGCGAGCATCCGGCGAAAGACGGCCTCGGCCACATGCGGCTCGAAGCCCCACATGGTGTCGTGGTCGACCAGGTTTTTCGCCCTCTTGCGAAAATCGTCGAAGGTCTCGCGGGTCCAGGCGCTGCTTTGTGCGTAGTGGCGGTAAGTCCGCCGATAGAATTCGCGGGCCAGCCCGCCGATGGCCTTTTTGTTGCCCACGTCGGTGTAGCCGAGGCCGCCGGAGGTCAGCCCGCCGAGGTGCCGGCTGGGCTCGATGAGCAGGACGTTGCGATGCATGCGGGCCGCCTGCACGGCCGCGGCCACGCCGCCCGACGTGCCCCCGTAGACCACCACGTCGACCGGTCGCTCGGCGTCGACGCCGCCGGCCACACAACAGAGCACCAAGACCATGGCGTGCATAAGCTGCTCCTCCCACTAGGCCCACAGGCAGGTTGCCATTGTCTCATGTTCGGCGCATTCTACTACGCTCCCCCCGGACTCACCACGGGCCGCCACTGGGTGGCACATGCAACGCACATGAATCCGAGTCCGCGGGTTGCGCCCCGCTCCACCCGCGGCTTCAAAGCTGACCGCTACGCGGTCGCAAACTCAGTGTCTCACCCGCCGAGCCGGGCGGTGCCGATCGTTTCGTAGATCGGGCCCGAGGAGCTCAGCGTACTGGAGAAGACGGTCACCTTGCCGACCGTCATGCGGCCGACTAGAAACTCGGCGTGCTGCTGGACGAGCTTTCCCAGTTCGGCGATGCCCGGCCCGCCGCCGCGGACGCGGCCGACGGTCAGGTGGGTCTGAAACTGGCGATGCTCCTTGCGGTAGCCGAGCTTGGCCAGCCCGGTCTCGACGGCATCGTGCAGCCCGATCATCTGCTCCGCCCCTTCGCCGGCCCCGATCCACACCGTGCGCGGCCGGGCGGCGTTCGGAAAGGCCCCCGCCCCGCGGACCTCCAAGTCGAAGGGATTCACCTCGGCGGCCCCCGCCTCCACCGCCCGGCAGACATCCACAAGATCCCGCTCGTGGACGTCGCCCAGAAACTTGAGCGTCAGGTGCAGGTTGTGGGTTTCGACCCATTTCACGGCCGCGCTGGTCGGCCGCAGCAGGTCGATCAGTTCGGCGGCGCGGGCACGAATCGGCGGGTCGATCTCGACGGCGACAAAGGTGCGGAGGGTCTTCTTCATGTGCGGTCATTGTTGGCGGGATTCATTACGGTGTCAAGCAAGCCGCAAAGGCGGCTCGACGCTGCGGCGTTTTGATGGTATGCTCACGTGGTTCCCGTTGGGTGGCCCCGATCGCTTGCGATCGGGGTGGCGAAGCCACATGAGGTCTTCCCGAATCCTCTTGCCGCTGGCGCGGCCCGGATAGGCGAGCTATCCGGGCCACCCAACGAAAATGGGACTGTTCCCCTTGGCCCAGGATGCCGCCCCCATGACTCCCCGCCAGCGCGTTTTGGCCGCCTTGAACCATCGGCAACCCGACAAGCCGGCGGTGGATTTTGGCGGTCATCGCTCGTCGGGCATCGCCGCCATGCTGTATCCCAAGCTGCGGGCCGCGCTGGGCCTGCCGCCGCGAACGGTCCGCGTCTACGATCCCATTCAGCAGTTGGCAATCATCGACGAAGATGTGCTTGAGCGGTTCCAGGTCGACGCCGTCGAGCTGGGCCGCGGCTTTGCCCTGGAAGACAGCGACTGGGCCGACTGGACGCTGCCCGACGGCACGCCCTGCCAGATGCCCGCCTGGGCTTTGCCCGAACGACAAGGGCGGCAGTGGGTGCTGCGAGCCGGCCGCCAGGGGCCGGTGGTGGCCAAGATGCCGGACGGGGCGATCTACTTCGAGCAGTGTCACTGGCCGTTTCTGGAGCGCGACGATCTTGACACGCTGCCGCAAGCCCTGGCTGAGAACATGTGGGGCGGGGTGGCCTCGCCGCCGGGGCCGTTGGTCCAGGGAGCGGATGGCGCCCGGCGGCTGGCGGAAGGGGCGCGGGACTTCCGCGCCAAGACCGATCGGGCCATCATCGGGCTTTTCGGCGGCAATCTGTTGGAGGTCGGCCAGTGGCTGTACCGCATGGACCGCTTTCTCATGCTGCTGGCCGCCGATCCCCGCCGCGCCCACGAGTTCCTCGATCGCCTGGTCGAGATCCACCTGGCCAACCTGGAACCCTACCTGGCGGCGGTCGGACCGTACCTCGACATCGTTGTGTTCGGCGACGACTTGGGCATGCAGAACGGACCGCAAATGTCGCGCGGCATGTACCAGGAGTTCTTCAAGCCGCGGCACGCCAAGATGTGGCGGCGGGCCAAGGAATTGGCCGAGGTGAAGGTCATGCTCCATTGCTGCGGCGGGGTGCGGCCGCTACTGCCCGACTTGATCGAGGCCGGCCTGGACGCCATCAACCCGGTACAGATCTCCTGCAGGGGCATGGACGCGGCCGGGCTAAAGAAGGACTTCGGCGATCGGATCACCTTCTGGGGCGGCGGCTGCGACACACGTTTGGTGCTCTCGAAGGCCTCGCCCACCGAGGTCCGCGACCACGTGCGTCAGCAGGTGGCCACCTTAGCGCCCGGCGGTGGATTCGTCTTCCAGCAGGTCCACAACGTGCTCGCCGACGTGCCGCCGGAGAACGTCCTTGCCATGTTCGACGCGGTGAATGAGCCGCCCCGCTAATTACTCATGACGCGCAATCAAGGAAGCATCCTCTATCTCTGGCTGGTGTGCCTGGTGGCGGCGTTGGGCGGCCTGCTGTTCGGCTTCGACACCGCGGTCATCTCGGGGGCCATCGACCCGGTGAAGGCCCAGTTCCGTCTTGACGAGGATATGACGGGCTGGATTGTCAGCTCCGCCCTGGTGGGCTGCATGCTCGGGGCCGCGGTTGCGGGCACATTGAGCGATCGCTTTGGCCGCAAGAAGATGCTCCTCTTGGCGGCGGTGCTGTTCATCGCCTGCGCGGTGGGCTCGGCCATGCCGCGGGCAGCGTGGCACCTGGTGGCGGCACGACTGGTAGGCGGCACCGGCATCGGCATCGCCTCGATGCTCTCGCCGATGTACATTTCCGAGATTTCCC
The DNA here is from genome assembly GCA_021784975.1 of Planctomycetota bacterium. Taxonomy (GTDB): domain Bacteria; phylum Planctomycetota; class Planctomycetia; order Pirellulales; family Thermoguttaceae; genus JAJYGU01. Next base: position 3,484 of record JAJYGU010000165.1, on the reverse strand, counting down.
CGGCCCGGCTGCGTGGCGGGCTGATTTCGATGTATCAACTGGCCATCACGCTGGGCGTCATGACCGCCTATTTCTCGAACTACGGCCTGGCCGAGCTGGCCCAGCGATGGCCGGAACTCTACGGCGCCGGCGTGTGGCATTGGATTTTCGTGGATGAAGTGTGGCGGGGGATGCTGTTGGCCGGCGTGCTGCCGGCCGCGGTGCTCTTCCTCCTCTTGTTCCTGGTGCCGGAGAGCCCGCGATGGCTGACCAAGCAGGGTCGTTCCCCGGCTGCGCTCGAAATCCTGTCGCGGGTTAACGGACACCAGGCCGCCGCCGGGGAAATGGCTGAGATTGAAGAGACCCTTGCCCAGGAAAGCGGTACGATCGGACAACTCTTCCATCACAAGATGCGGCTCGCCCTGGTGATCGGCGTACTCCTCCCCTTCTTCTCGCAGATTAGCGGCATCAACGTGATCATCTATTTCGGACCGACGGTGCTGAAACGGGCCGGTTTGGCCAACAACGCCGCCTTGTTCTGGCAGGTATTGCTGGGGGCCGTCTGCGCACTGTCCACTCTGGCGGCCATGCTGACCATCGACAAGGCTGGCCGCAAGCCGCTGCTTCTGGGCGGGATTGCCGGGGTCGGCGCCATGCTGTTCCTAAGCGGAGTGCTGATGGGCGGCCACCACATTTCGGCCGCCTGGCTGCTGGTGGTGTTTTCAGTTTTCCTGGCATGTTTCAATATCTCCTACGGCCCGATCTGCTGGGTGATCGTCTCGGAAATTTTCCCCACCGCCATCCGCGGCCGGGCCATGTCGATCTCGATCTTTTCGCTCTGGGTCGGCTGCACGTTGGTCGCCCAGACCTTCCTTCGCCTCCTGCAAACCTTGGGTCCTTCCTGGACGTTCTGGCTGTACGCCGCCACCACGCCGCTGGCCTTCGTCTTCGTCCTGGCCCTGGTGCCGGAAACCAAGGGCCGCAGCTTGGAACAGATTGAGAAGCAGTTCTTGTATTAGGAAAGCGAACGGGGTGCAAGACCGCGTTTGCTCGGTTGAGCAATGGGATTTGCCGCACGTCGCGGAGCGACGTTTGATGGTAGCCGTGGGTTTCAACCCACGGCTTGCGTGGCATAGGAATCTTCCGGCGTCGCGTAGCGACGCTTGAAGGCGCTTTTGTCGGACGTTCAATCGTCGCTACGCGACGAATCGAATACCGCGGTCGTCACGGCGGGTTAAAACCCGCCGCTACCATCATAGCGTCGCCATGCGACGACCAACTCACGTCGCGTCCGACCCCTGTGTAGCCCCGTTTGCCACCGGACCACAAATGCCACTACGAATCGTGCCCGGCGGCCCCCTCGGGTCCCTCGGCTCCTCGGCTGTGGCCCAATTTTTGGTCTGGACAGCGTTTCCTGCCCAACGCATGATAGTGCCATCTGCGGAAAAACATTTGGGTGACTGCCGCGTGTGTGAGAGGCAGGCAGGCCGCAGAATTGGAAAAAGAAAGACTTGTGGACCAACACGCCGAAACGGGCTCAACGATTTGGCACCTGGGAATGCGTTCTGTCCCCCCCCCGCCGCCTCATCACCACTTGCGATTGTTCGACGCCACCATGCTGGTGGTCGGCTCGATGATCGGTTCCGGTATCTTCCTGGCCCTGCCGATCATGGCCCGCGAAGTCCCCTCCCCGGCGGTTCTGATCGGCCTGTGGGTCTTCGGCGGACTGTTCACCGTCCTCGGCGCCGAGTGCTGCGCGGAATTGGCGGCCATGCTGCCGCAGGCCGGTGGCCAGTATGTCTTCATCCGCGAGGCCTTCGGCAACCTGGCGGCATTCCTGGTCGGCTGGACCCAGTTCCTCATCATTCAAACCGGCACCGACGCCGCCGTGGCCATCGCCTGCGCCAAATACCTCGGCTCGTTCGTTCCCTGGTCGAGCGAAGAGAACGTGCTGACCACCATCCCGCTGGCCAGCCGGTTGCCGGCCGCCGCCTACCACTGCCTGCCCAAGGCGGTTCATCAACTTGACCAGGTGGGAATCAACTCGGCCCAGGTGGTGGCCTGCGCGATCATCGTGCTGCTCACGGCCGTTAACATCCGCGGACTCCGCGAAGGGGTCTGGGTGCAAAACACCTTCACCGTGCTAAAGGTGGCGGCCTTGGCCGCCCTGACTTTGGCCGGGCTGTGGCATGGGATCGGCAGCCCGCAGTTCATTCCGGCCTCCGGTTTGTCGCCCGGACAAATGACGCTGGGGGCGGGCTTGTTGGGGGCGCTGGCGGTGGCCCTGTCGAAGGCCCTGTTTGCCTACGACGCCTGGTACAACGTCACCTTTACGGCCGAAGAGGTCCACGACTCGCCGCGCACCCTGCCGCGGTCGCTGCTGCTTGGTACCGTGGTGGTGATTGTCGTCTACGTGCTGGCCAACCTGGCGTACCTGGTGGTGCTACCGGTGGACGAGATCGCCCATGTGCCGGATGATCGGGTGGCGGTAGCCGTAGGCATCAAGTTGTTCGGCAATATCGGGGTCACCTTGGTCACCCTCGCCGTGCTGGTTTCTACCTTCGGGTGCCTCAACGGGCTGATCCTCAGCGGCGCCCGGCTGTGCTACGCCATGGCCCGCGACGGCCTGTTCTTGCGCGGCTGCGGGCGGCTGCACCCGCACCGGGGCACGCCGGCCACCGCGCTGGTGTATCAAGGGGTGGTGGCCATCGCGCTGACGTTCACCGGCTCGTACTCGGGACTGCTGACCTACACCATGTTCGCCTCGGTCCTCTTCCTGGGCCTGATGGTGGCGGCACTCTACCGGCTGCGGGTCAAGCGGCCCGACCTGTCGCGGCCCTATCGCTGCTGGGGCTACCCCGTCACGCCGGCCTTGTACCTGGTGGTGTGCGGGGCCTTCCTGGTATACGTCATCTACGGCGAGCCGGTGGGCTCAGGTATTGGCGTGTTGCTGATTCTCACCGGCATCCCCTTCTATTTGCTCTGGCGGGCAAGGGGCGGAGCGAAATGCGCCAATGGCCCAACCAATGACCGGACCGTAGAATGACGTAGATGAGCCAGAACATTACCATCGATTCGGATTTTGTGACGGTGGGCGGAGGCCAGGTCCATTATCTGGCGGCCGGCCCTCGTGGCGGGCAGGCCGTCGGCTTGCTGCACGGGGCCAGTTTCTCGTCGGCCACCTGGCAGAAGATCGGTACGCTGGACGCCTTGGCCTCGGCCGGATACCGCGTGTTGGCGATCGATCTGCCCGGCTTCGGGCAGTCGCCGGAGAACCGCCCCTTGCCGCCGACGTGGTTGACCGAGTTGCTCGAACAGCTCGGCGTGGAGCGGCCGGTGCTGCTGGCCGCGTCGATGAGCGGCGAGGTGGCCTTCTCGTGGATTACCGAACATCCCGAGCGGATTGCCGGGTTCGTGGCCGTGGCCCCGGTCCAAATCAGGCGGTATGCGGACCGGTTGCGGAGCCTGGCCGCTCCGGTGCTGGCCGTCTGGGGCGAGAACGACC
>JAJYGU010000119.1 GCA_021784975.1 Planctomycetota bacterium | reverse complement strand
TGCGGAGCCGGCACTACGTCAACGTGGTGGTGGCCGGCAAGCACCCGGCCCCGCAGTGGCTGACCATGGACGCGGCCGTCAAGCACTGCACCCAGGGCATCGGCATCTGGTCGTGGGCCAGCAACGACCAGGACGCGCCGCCCGACGTGGTGATGGCCTGCTGCGGCGACGTGCCCACCCTGGAGACGCTGGCCGCCGTCTCCATCCTCCGCCAACACATTCCGGAGCTTAGGATCCGGGTGGTCAACGTGGTCGATCTGATGCGGTTGCAGCCGCAGAGCGAGCACCCGCACGGCCTAAGCGAAGTGGACTTCGACGAGTTGTTCACCAAAGACAAGCCGGTGATCTTCGCCTTTCATGCCTACCCGTGGCTCATCCACCGGCTCACCTACCGCCGCGCCAACCACCACAACATCCACGTCCGCGGCTACAAGGAGGAGGGCACCATCACCACCGCCTTCGACATGACGGTCTTGAACGAGTTGGACCGCTTCCACCTGGTGATGGACACCATCGACCGCGTGCCCAAGTCCGGCGAGAAGGGCATCTACCTCAAACAGCAGCTCAAGGACAAGCTGGTCGAGCACAAGCAGTACATCCACAGATATGGCGAAGACCTGCCGGAGATCCGCGACTGGACCTGGGGCGGAGCACGGTCATCGTAGAAGCAGCGTCTCGCCGCTTGGGCAGACCAACCGTTGGCCGAAAAAATGGACCTGTTCCTCCTCGGCCGGCGCGGTTCCAACAAATCTGCGAGGATTCGCGGGGCTCAAATAGCGGGATTTGCCGCGCGTCGCGGAGCGACGGCGCGAGGGTAGCCGTGGGTTTCAACCCACGGATTGAATGGCGCGGGCGGTTCCGGCGTCGCGTAGCGACGCTTGAAAAGACCGAGGCATTCGGTCGTCGCTACGCGACGATTAGCCAATACCGCAATCGCCACAGCGGGTTGAAACTCGCCGCTACCATCACAGCGTGGCTAGGCGACGAACGCTTCGCGTCGCGCACCAACCCGCGCGATCGCTTCTTGCGGCGAGCTACCGCAAGGTCCCTGGCGAACCCTATCGTGCACGCTCGCCGCGTCGATGTGCCGCGATCCTCTTGAAAGGAGCGGCCGGGTTCGCTAGGATGGACGGCGTCGTTGGGGGCTCGTGCACCCCTGGCGGGCCAGTGGGGTAACGGGGGGACAGTCCCCGGCGCCACCCGCCGTATGGCTGCTAGGGCCTGTGCGTGCTACGTGGGTTCTCGCTTGCAGGAGGAAGAAACCATGCGATGGCACATGGCCAACGCCTTGTTTTGGGCAACCATCTGGGGCTTGCTCTTCCGCATCCCACTGGGTGCCACCTATTCTGCCTCGGCGCAGCCGACCCAGACCATGCCTGTTCAGCCCATGATCTTCGTTCAGCCGGCGGGAGCCACTCCGGCCTCGACCATCATCAATGCCGAGGCCAACTACGCGGCCGCCTGTGGCGTCTTCTTGCAGTATGCCGCCACCGCGCGGAAGATCAACGCCGAGGCGGTCTCGCAGGAAATCGACAATTGGGTGAAGGGCATCAAAGCCCGCGACGAGATGGTCGACCTCTATTGGGAGCGGTGGCGGAGGGATCATCCGAATTACATCACCCGCCAAGGCAAGCTGCGGGACGTCATGCGGAAGCTGGTGGAAGGCAATGACCAGGGCCTGCTGAACGCCGACCCCTCGGTCCCGTTGAACTGGTTGTTCCGCGAGCTGTCGGGGCCGATGATGCGCTATGATTGGGACAACCACAAGGGGTCCGGCAGCGCGGCGTTCGATCTGAAGCTGGAAAAGTCGGACCTGGAGATGCTCCTTCTCAGCGACGGCGGCAGCAGGGGGAGCCGCTTCGTCGCCCCGGCGTCCGGCTCGCCCAACCCGCTTGAGCCCCGCTGGCCGCCGGCCTTGCGGAGCGACGAGTTCCAAGGGCCGCGCGAGAACTATGAGCAGACGGTGACGCAAATGGTCAAGGAGATCAAGGGCAAACATGAGGTCAGCGATGCGAGCCGGGATAAGGTCATGAAGGACGTCGATGGGCTGCTGCGCAAGCTGGAGGAGGTTTATCCCAGAGAGCGGCGGCAAAAGTCCTCGGTGGAATTCGGCAACTATCTGGCCGCCCGACGCTTCTTGAGGGCGGCACTACGGACGGACCTCCGAGCGGTGGCTGCCCCCAAAGCCTTCGTCCGCAGCGGCAGCCTTCAGTTTCAAGGCGACAGGCTGACCGATCTGATGAAACATATGTATCAGAACGGACTGGAATTCGCGCCTCCCGAGAAGGGAGACGAAGGCGTGTACAAGAAGCTCTTTGCCGGAATGCGCCAACTTTATCTGGCCTACCGGCCGAACCGGGCGGGCGACGGAGGCGATCAGAACGCCCCGCCCAAGCCGGGGGAGACCAATTAGGGCGGAGTTTGAAAAGGGGCAGGGAGAGGGCGGAAGGCGGGGACTGTCCCGATTTTTGGCAGGACGCCCAAAATGGGACTGTCCCCTTTCGGCCGATAGGGCGGAGTTCGGAGGGCGGAAAATTGCCGGTGGAAATCTTCATCCTTTCGGGCGCACGGCAAGGCGAGCGGCTGGTGCTGAACGAGAAGGAGTTCCGCGCCGGGGCGGCTGCCGATTGCCAGATCTGTTTCGATGCCCGGCGCGACCCGGCGGCAAAAAGCCGCTCGGTCCTTTTTCGCTTGCAGGATGACGGCTGGTATTTCCGCGCCACCGGCGGTGAGGTGTGGATCGATCAGACTCCCGTGCGCGGCCCAACGCGGCTTAGCTCCGGCAACGTGGTGCGGATGTCGGAGTCGGGCCCGGATTTCTTGTTCAGCATCGTGGGCAGCGTGGCGGCCCATCATACGCCGCCGCTTGGCGAGCTGGCCCGCCCGCCAGGCTCGATTGCTCCGACACCGCCGCTTTTCAATCCGCCCGATCGAGCTCCGGCCATGCCCTCCGTGCCTCCGCCGGAGCTGGTTCCGCGGAGGCCACCGATCGCCGAAGCGACCGTGATGAGGAGTCCGCCGACGATGGATGCCCAACTCCATATCGGTGCGACGCCGGTGCTTGCTGCCAATGGTGAGCGGCGCTGGGCCATCTGGGCGTTGGCCGGGCTGGCACTGTTGGTCCTGGCAATAGTCTGTCTGCTGTCTGGCATGGTGGCACTCGTGGCGGTGCGGCTGTCGTCAGCTCCGACGGTCGTGGTCGTTCCGCCCTCTGCCTCCCCAATGTCTTCGGCGCCTACGCCGCCAGGGCGCAGCGCGACGCCGACTTCACCGGCCGCATCCACCCCGGACAGCCTGGACAAGCCGGATAAGCCGCACGAGAAGGCGGTCGCTCCTTTGGCCGCACTTCGTGAGGCCGTGTTCGTGGTTCAGGTGGAAAAGGGCGAGTATGCCTGGCCTTTGGCCACCTGTGTCGCCGTCGCCCACGACACGCTGTTGACCACCGCCAGGGCAGCCCAACAGTTGGCCACTTATCGCCAGCAGGGATTCAAGGCTTGGATCACGCGGCCGGCTGCGGATTTCAAGCAGGAAGTGCAAAAGATGCGAGTCAACCGCGCGTACGACTCCTTGGCCGAAAAGAACTCGACCGCTTACGTGTATTACGACATCGGCTTGCTGACGGTAGGGGGCGGGCTACCACAATTCGCGCCCCTGGCCCCGGTCGAGGATCTGGCCGACGTGGGCGACGGCATGCCGGTCACCTGTCTCGGCTATATGCACCAAGTAAAGCAGGTCACACGTTTCAACAAGAGCGAGTTTCAGCCAAGGCCGGTGGACGGGGAGATACTGGTGATTAGTTCGTTCGGCGGACTGCCGGGGCAGTCGGCTCCTGCCAAGCTGCTCCACGTGGGTGCCGAAATTCCCAAAGGAGTCTGCGTCGACGGCAGTCCGGTGCTGAACCGCGCGGGACGGATTATTGGCGTCTATTCGCAAGCCGCCGCCCCTCCGCACAATGTGACCAGCGTCCCCAAAGACTTGCACTACGTCACCATGGTCAGTCCTCGGATGATCGACGCCTGGCTAAGGAACCACGATGCCGAGGCCTGGCCGGCCGCAAAGGCCACCGCAACCGTTGAGAAAACACAATCGCAACCATGACCCGTGCTTCGAGCCAACCCGCTGTTTCCTCCCCGGACCAACGACCGGCGGTCGGCATCGATCTGGGCACCACGTACTCCGTGGTGGCCTACGTCGACCAGACCGGCCGGCCGATGACCGTGCCCAATCGAACCGGCGAGCTGTTGACGCCCAGCGCGCTGATGTTCGACGACGACGGGGTGGTAGTCGGCAAGGAGGCGGTCAAGAGCTCGGTGTTGGCGCCCGAGCTGTTTATCGAGTCGTTCAAGCGCGACATGGGCCGGGGAGCCGCGCACCACAAGATTCGCGGCCTCGAGCCGCCGCCGGAAGTGCTGAGCGCCTTTGTCTTGGAGCGGCTCAAGCAGGACGCCGAACGCCAGTTGGGCCTGATCCGCGAGGTGGTCATCACCGTGCCGGCGTTTTTTGACGAGAGCCGGCGCAAGGCCACCCAGGACGCCGGGCAGCTCGCCCAACTCGACGTGCTGGACATCATCAACGAGCCCACCGCCGCCGCCCTGGCCTTCGGCTATCGTTCCGGCACGCTCGGTACGGGCAATGGCGCCGCCGACAAGCCCATGCGGGTGCTAGTCTACGACTTGGGCGGCGGCACCTTCGACGTGACCATCTTGGAGATCGCCGGCAAAGAGTTCCGCACCCTGGCCACCGACGGCGACGTGTTCTTGGGTGGCAAAGATTTCGACCAGCGGCTGGTCAACCACCTGGCCGAGCAGTTCATCGCCGCCCAAGGGGTCGATCCGCGGAGCGATCCGCCAGACGCCGCCCAATTATGGTTGGAGGCCCAGGAAGCCAAGCATACCCTCTCCGAGCGGTCGAAGGCAGCGGTGGTCTGTTTTCACGCCGGCATTCGTATGCGGATGGAGATCAGCCGCCCACAGTTCGAAGAGATCACCCGCGACTTGCTGGAGCGCACCGAAACCACCACCTCGCTGGTCATCAAGCAGGCCGGACTGCAATGGCCGCAAATCGATCGCGTCCTGTTGGTAGGCGGCTCTTCGCGGATGCCGATGGTCGGCCAGATGCTGCGCCGGGTCACCGGCAAGGAGCCCGACTGCTCGCAATCGCCGGATGAAGCGGTGGCTCACGGGGCAGCCCTCTACGCCGCCATGTTGCTGGGGGAGCGGACGGTGGCGGGCGGCGGCGAGTGCCGGCTGATCAACGTCAACTCGCACAGCCTGGGCGTGGTGGGCATTCACGCCGCCACCAGGCGGGCGACCAACGTGGTGCTGATTCCCAAGAACACCGCCCTGCCTTGCCGGGCCCTGCGGACCTTTTGCACTGCCCGAGACGGTCAGCGGAGCGTGAAGGTCCCGATTGTCGAGGGCGAGAACGAGCGGCCGGAGGCCTGCCTGGCGCTGGGCGAGTGCATCGTCCGCGGCCTGCCGCCGGGTTTGCCCAAAGGCACGCCGGTGGAAGTGGAATACGCCTACCATGCCAACGGCCGGATCTCGGTGTTGGCCAGGGTCCCCAGCGTGCGATACTCGCAGTCGGTGGAGATCCAACGCGAGGCTGCCCAGAACTTGTGCGACTTGAACGTCTGGCGGGCGCGGCTGTGCGGCCAGCCCGAGCCGTCGGCTCGCCAGTCGGCCGCCCCGCCGACGGCGGAGCCGCCCGGTCAGGCCGACGTGCTGAAGCAGCTCGACGGGTTATACCTGAGCGTGGGCAAGATGGCCGTCAAGTTGGCCTTGCCCGAGGCGCTGCGGCGCAGCCAGCAGGCGGCGTTGGCGGCGGCGGCCGAGTTGGGCCGCGGCGGTGCTCAGTTACATGAGGCCGAGAATGCGCGGCGGGCGAGCGTCAACGCCGACGAGATGATCCGCCTGGACGCTCGGTTGGCGCAGGCCCGGACGGAATTGCAACAGTCGCAAGTCCGGGCCGATTTCGCCCACCTGGTGCTGGGCCGGGAGTGTGCCAACGCCGGTTTCGAGCCGCCGCAGGCCTGGAAGCAACTCGCCGAGATCCGCCGCCTCCGCCGCTGAGTTCAAGCGTAGGTCAGGCATCTCTGCCTGACACCTCCCGCCGTCGCGCCTGCGAAATGCACTCGTACGTCAGGTACAGGGTACCTGACCTACGTCTGGCACTTGCCGCCGCCGTGCCTGCCTAACACACTTCTGGGCCAGGTACGGAGTAATACCCGCCTGTGAATCTAATGCCCGCCGCGGAATCGTTGCCACAACTGCTGGAGATCGCGTTCCTGCTCCGCATTGCGTTGCTGCCGGTCACGTTGCGCGTTCGCTCGCTTTGTTTCGTCCAAGCGAGCAAGCTTCGCATGGAGCGCTCGCTGCCAGGAGCGTTGAATGCCTTGGACCTTTTTCTTCAGCCCCGTTTCGATGCGATGGACCTCTTGGAAAACCTGCTCCGCGGCGGCGTCGCCGGCTGCCTCCTCCCCGACGATCGTTCGGTCGACTCTATTGGCTGCGACCAGGTGAACGGCCTGAACCTTGCCGTGGTCATATTCCACCATCGCTGCCGGACTTCCGTCGCGGAACAGGCAACACAGCCTCGGGTGCTGCTCGTTGGAGTCGTTGCACCAGTATTCCGGGCGGCTGTCGGCGGCCCACGTGGCCGAGACGCCGCTCCTTTGTCCGCGGTGATAGATGACATATCCGGAAAGCTGCTTCGGATCCAGGCCAACAGGCGCGATCCGAGCCCTCGATGATTTGTTTCTTGAATAGGCTGCTGGCGGGACTGGCGGAGCAGCGAAGTACACGATCACACCGTCGAGCTTGTTGTCTTTGAGGCTCGCGATCGCCGGCGGATCCTGCGATACAAAGACATGCGGATTGAACGAAGGCGCCTGATATTCTTGCCATAGGGTATCGGCGATGCGATCGGCGCTGGCCCGTACGTCCAGGTCGTTGAGGGTCAAATTCTTTTCCGCCAGCAAAGTGGCAAGCAGCTTCTTCGGCGGCCCGACCACGATGACTTGGAACGACCGCTCATCGGGCAGTACCTCCGCCTTGGGACAAATCACGCTGACTTTTGCGGAATACGGTCCCTCGGCCGTACCCTGAGACGGCGCGCAGGCCACCGTGCCAGTACGCGGATCGATGGACAACCAAGAAGGCCCATCGCGCAGACTGAAGACCAGATCACCCTCGAAACCTCCCGGCCTTTGTATGCTGACGGTGAACGTATGGCTGCTGCCGGCTGCAACAGTCTGCGATGCGACGGCAAGGATTTTCACCAGCGGGATGGGCTTCCGCACCATGATCGTGAAAGTGGCCCGATCGTCCGGGCGGTCCGAACCGGGATGGCGAACCTCCACCGTGACGGGATAGGTTCCTGGGCTCAGATCCAGGCTGGGGGTCCAACCGAACCGGCCCGAGCTCGCCTCGATTGTTGCCCCGTTTGGCGCATCGGCCGCAAGGTCGTAACGGAGTTGTCCGGCAAACGTTCCCCGATCGAGCCTGGCAATCAATTCCACGCGCTCACCCACTTTCACCGTCCGATTTTCAATCGGGGCAAGTTTGGGCGACCTGGCTTGGGGCGCCGCCGGCTTACGAGGCGGCTGACGGCTGGCAGCAACCGCCGTCGATGGCTCCAGCCGAGCGCTAGGGGGGGCAGGCATCTGCGCGAGTGGCGGCGCCCACCGTGTGCCGACAATCACCACCACGCCAACCACGATCGGCAATCCCACTGCTGCTCCCGCCCCAATGAGAAGCGACCTTGACCGGCTGCGCAAGACTCTGCCACTGGTCCGGGGCGCATCCGCTCGGGCAAGCCATTCCATACCCCGTGGTGAACTTGCAGCCTCTCGAGCAGCAGAGGTCGAAACCGGTGGTCCTGGGGCATATCGCGGTGGAGGCGGTGGTGATGAAAGCGGAGGAGCCGGTGGCGGTGGTGGAGCAGCGATCCTGCGCGGCGGAGCAGACGCTTGCAGTGCCGGAGGACGGGCCGCGACCGTCGCCGACGGTTGCAGGCTTGCCCGCAACGACGCATCGTAGGCCGCCTTCCTCTCGGAATCTATCAAACAGGCCTTGGCCGAGGCCAGCTCATTGAGGATCTGCTGGGAGAGTTCGACCTGCGGGCCGAGCTGGTAGGTCCGCACGTGGGCCATCTGCCGCTCGGCGGCGTCGTGGATCACCTCCGGATCGTCCTCGAACAGCTCCAGCCCGAGCAGCCGATAATGATTGGCCGGCTGATGCTTGGGCGGAATGCCCAGCCAGCGATGGTAAGGATCAAACTCGCCCGACACGTTCTCTACTCACCACGGTCTGAACTGAAACAGATCGTTGTCACCGAAGGATGTTTGTTTCGCTTTCCCGCGTCAGCAATATAACCCCCCCCAACAACCGCGAGCGGACCTCTAGCCAGGCGGGGGAAAAAAGAAAGAGGCGCCGGTGGGAGTCGGACCCACGATGGCGGATTTGCAATCCGCTGCCTTAGCCACTTGGCTACGGCGCCTTATTGATAGAACTCGTTGGCTGGCAGCGACTTAGGTGTCTGCGGTTAACTCCCCGCTACTTCCGCAACGGCGGATGCCCTGCCAGCACTGACTCGGATTCTATGTCGATGACCGTGGTCTGTCAACAGTCTTCCGGCCAGCAGCAATCCGGGAACGCCGCCCAAAGATATCGGCCACCGCGCCGCCTTCTCTTTGACTTTTGTAGCGGTTTTGCGGTTTCACGAAGTCTTACTGCCGCCGGCCAGCAGCAGGCGAGCCAAGGTTTGGGCCAAGGCGTCCAGCGCGCGGCGATCGGGCAAGGTGACGGTGAGCCGCTGCCGGCCGGCGGAGTCTTCTTCCACACACTCGCTCAGCCGGTCGCGGACTTGCGTCACCAAGGGCTCGGCGGGCGGCGGGGTCTGATCCTGGGAGACCAGCTCGCCCAAGAAGCTGAAGACCGCCCCCAGCATCTCGCCGCCCGCCGCGGCCACCCGATCGCGGCGTTCGACAAGCTGTTGGGCTTGTTGATCCACCTCTTCACGGACGGTAACGTCGACCGGGGCCTCGGGCTTGGCGCCCAGCAGCACTTCCAAGCGGCTTCGCAGCTCTTCGATGCCGCTTTCCAGATCGACCTGGGTGACGTCGGAGTTGGCGTCCAAGGCCGCCAAGGCCAAGTCGTGCTTGGCGGAAAGGGTGGCCAGCAGGCTCTCTTCGATCGTCTCCTCCGTCACCAGGACGTAGACCTGCACCGGCTGCCGCTGGCCCATGCGGTGGGCCCGGCCGATCCGCTGTTCGAGCACTGCCGGATTCCAGGGCAGATCGACGTTGATCACCGTGTTGGCTGCCTGGAGGTTCAAGCCGGTCGAGCCGGCGTTGGTAGTGATGAACAGGCGGCAGCCGACGTCATTGTGAAAGCGATTGACCAGATCCTGCCGTTTCTTTTGCGGCACCGAGCCGTCCAGCCGCACGTAGTCCAGCTTGCGCTGGGCCAGCATGGGCTCGATCAAGTCGAGCATGGTGGTCCATTCGGAGAACAGGAGCGCCTTGCGGCCCGGCTCGGCAAACAGACCGTCGAACAGCTCACCCAGGTACTCCAGCTTGCTCGAATAACTGGGCCTCTGCTTATCGACCAGGAAGGTGCTGTCGGCCGACATGCGGCACATGAGCAATGCCTTTTGCAGCCGCAGCAAATCCATCTCCGAGATGTACGGCTTGCGGGTAATCATCGAGACGGTCCGCATGTGCGAGCTGTGCATTTCCATTTGCTCATCGGTGGGCGGAATGCGGACGATCTCGCTGGTCCGCGGCGGCAATTGCTGGAGCACCGACTCGCGGGTGCGGCGGCGGAGGATCGGCCGCAGGTTCTCGCGCAACTGGTCGAGGTTCTTGTAGCCCAGCACCTTTCCCTTCTCGTCCACCACACGGTGGCGGTGGAAGAAACGGAAGGCCGGGGGCAGGCGGCGGTCGTCGACAAATTGGACCACCGAGTACAGCTCGTCCAGGCGGTTCTCCAGCGGCGTGCCGCTGAGGACCAGGGCGAACGGCGACTTGAGCCCCTTGATGACGCGAGCGGTTTTCGACTCCCAGTTCTTGATCCGCTGCCCTTCGTCGAGGATGATCAGGTCCCAGTGGGACCGCTCGATGGCCAGGATGTCGCGGAGCACCTGCTCGTAGTTGCAGACGGTGAAGAAGCTGTCGTTCTGGTATTGCGGCGCCCGTTCGGCCGCCCCCCCGCCGACAAGCTGCACGCTGCGGTCCGAGAAGCGGTGGATTTCGTTCCGCCACTGGGACTTCAACGAGGCCGGACAGACCACCAGCACCCGGCTGATGCCGGCCTCGCGGGCCAACATCTCGGCCACGCCGACGCCCTGGATGGTCTTGCCCAGGCCCATGTCGTCGGCCAGGATGGCCCGGCCGACGCCGGCGGCAAAAGCGACCCCTTCAAGCTGATAGGGCAGCAGCTCGACCTTCAAGAGTTGCTTGCGGAGCGGATGCCGCGCGGGATCCTTTTGAATGTCGGCCATGCGATCCGACATCCGCCGCTCGAACAGCCGGCGTTGGATCAGCTCCTCGGCGTCGGGATACACGGTGATATTGCGGCCCAAACGATCGAGCCTCGCCAGGCAATCGACCAGCCGCCGCACGTCGCGGATCGGCCCGTTGGCCAGAGGGCCAACCGCCTCGCGCAGCTCGGCATCGGGCGAGTCCGGCAGTTGCAGGTGCAGCGTCAGTTCCTCGCCGTAGAGCACGTGGACAAAGGCTTCGCGGTTGCGATACGGCTTGCGACGGGCGGCGATCGGAAAACGCCGCTTGACCCGATGCAACACATGCATGACATGCTTGCAGGTGCCCAGCGTATTGGTGCGAAAGTCAGGGCATGAGCAATACGACTGCCCGCGATCTTCACCCCGCAGGGCCACGCGGTAGCTCTTGCCCGACAGGGTGCTGGTGATCGTATAATCGGCCCACGGGCGATCGGGGTCGGAGGAAACGAGGCGGAACTTTTCGGTCCGGGCCCGTTCCTGGCGGTCGGCCAGGGCCTGGGCGAGCAATTCCTCCTCGCTCAGGCTTTCCAGCGGTCGCCGCTCGTCGGGCACGGCCGCCAGCCCCAAGGCGGTTT
>JAJYGU010000177.1 GCA_021784975.1 Planctomycetota bacterium | reverse complement strand
GTGACCAACGTGGACTGTCCCGATTTTTGTGGCAGGAGGCCGCTAAAATGGGACTGTACCCCTCTGCGCACCCGGCGGCGGCTTACAAGTGGTGGGCCCCTGGCGAGCCGTTGGCGAGGCCGTCCTTCCGGTTCCCCGCGGTTCTTTCTAAAATCAGAGGGCGGGAACGAATCGTTGGACCACGAGTTGCGACATGGCCGTTTTGCGAGCATTACACGGGCCCAATCCAGGGCAATTGCTCCCCATTGAGGGGGCTTCGGCCATCTTGGGGCGTCATCCCGCCTGCGATATCGTGCTGGAATCTCCCGCTGTCAGCCGCCAGCACGCCCGTATCCTCGACGCCGACGGCACCTTCTATCTGGAAGACCTCCACAGCCGCAACGGTACCTTTCTCAACGGCCGGCAGATCAAGCGGCGCGAGCTGCTCAGCGAGAACGACGAACTGGGCATCTGCGACCTGTCGTTCACCTTCCATCTCTCTCCGCCGGAGCCCGACGCCGTCCTGCCGGCAGCCGGCCATGACGTTTCGGCCACCGTCGCCACTCTGATCGACGAGGGCGCCTTGCCGCCGGCGGATCGCTCTCAGGTCGTCTCCAAGCTACCCCTTCCCACGCATCCCGGTGGCCTGCGGTTGGAGGTCAATAGCGAGGCCAAACTCAAGGCGGTCTTGGAGATCAGCCGGCACCTGGGCCGGGCGTTGGAAGTGGCGGAGGTCTTGCCGCGACTGCTCGACAGCTTGTTGAGCATCTTCCCGCAGGCGGATCGCGGCTTCGTTGTGCTCTGCGATCAGCCAGCCGGTCCGTGGGTTCCCAAGGCGGTGAAGTATCGCCACCGTGAAGACGGGCAAACGATTCGTATCAGCCGCACTATCGTCGACCACGTCATCGCCTCCAAGGAGGCCGTTCTCTCCGCCGACGCGGTGACTGACAAGCGTTTCGACACCTCGGAGAGCATCGTCGATTTCCAGATCCGTTCGATGATGTGTGCTCCGCTGCTCGATCGGGAAGGCGGGGCCTTGGGGGCGATTCAGCTTAGCACGCTCGACCCGCGGAACCGTTTCCGCCAGGAAGACTTGGATGTGCTGGCCAGCGTCGCCTGCCAGGCGGCGTTCGCAGTGGAGAACGCCCAATTGCACGAGCTGGCCGTCCGCGACCAGGCCCTGCAGCGGGAATTGGATGTGGCCCACGAAGTACAGTGCGGTTTTCTGCCCGCCGCCCCCCCGCAGATTGCCGGCTACCAGTTCTTTGATTTCTACGAGCCGGCCAACCACCTCGGCGGCGACTACTACGACTACCTGGAATTGCCCGAAGGGCGGCTGGCGGTGGTGGTGGCCGACGTCTCGGGCAAGGGGATCTCGGCCTCGCTGCTGATGGCCCGATTGTCGATTGAGACCCGCTATTGCCTGGCCAGCGAGTCGAATCCAGCCCAGGCAGTTGCCCGGCTGAACGCGGCCTTTTGTCACAGCGGCTTTGAGGACCGCTTCGTCACCATGGTGGTGGCCGTCCTCGATCCGCGGCGGCATGAACTGACCGTGGTCAACGCCGGCCATCCCGCTCCGCTCCTGCGGGTTGGACCGGGGGTAGTTAAGCCTATCGCCGAGGCCGAAACCGGCCTGCCGCTCGGCGTGGATAGCAGCATCCCGTATTCGCAATGCACGCGATCGCTGAAGCCGGGTGAAATATTGACGCTCTTTACCGACGGCATCACCGAGGCGATGAACGCCGCCGACGCCCTCTACGGTTTCGAGCGGCTGCTGGCGCAGCTCCGCGGCGAGTCCGACTGTCCGGCCCGTCTGGGCCGCCGCATCCTCGGCGACGTCAAGCGGTTCATCGGCGTCCGCCCGCAGAGCGACGACGTGTGTCTGATCTGCTTCGGACGCGAAAACGAGTAGGCGCATGGATCAGCGGATCGATGTCCTCGGATTGGGTTGTGCGGCCGTCGATGATCTCCTGTATGTCGACGCCTATCCGGCCCCCGACTCGAAAGCACCCGTCCGTGCTCGCGAGCGGCAATGCGGCGGATTGATACTGACGGCGCTGGTGGCGGCCGCACGGATGGGGTGCCGTTGTGCCTACGCCGCGACGCTGGGCGACGACGACTATTCGCAAGCCGTGGTCGCCCGGCTGGATGAGGAGGGGATTGATACCGCGCTGCTTCGTCGCCACAGCGATGCCCGGCCGGTCCGTTCCACTATCATCGTTGCTCCTGGCCGTCAGGGCCGCACGATTCTGTACGAGTTGGACGGCGTGGTCGGGACCGATACCACCTGGCCCGAGGAAGACGCCATCCGGCGGGCGCGGCTGTTATTGATCGACCATTTCGGGGTGGCGGGCATGATTCGCGCCGCCGGGATCGCTCGCGCCGCGGGGATTCCCGTAGTGGCGGATTTCGAGAAGGCCGATGATCCGCGCCTGCCGGAATTGCTGGGCCTGGTGGATCACTTGATCCTCTCGCGCGACTTCGCCAGCCAGGTGACGGGCCGGTCGGAGCCCTCGGACGCCGTCCGTGCCCTTTGGACGAGCCGGCGCCGGGCGGCCGTGGTCACTTGCGGCGACCAGGGGTGTTGGTTTATAAGTGACGATCAACCGGCAGTGCCCCGACATGAGCCAGCGCTTGCGGTGGAGGCGGTGGACACCACCGGCTGCGGCGACGTATTTCATGGCGCCTACGCGGCGGCCTTGGTGCACGGTCTTCCGGTGGCAGGGGCGGTGCGGTTCGCCACCGTGGCGGCGGGCCTGAAGGCCACCTGCCGCGGCGGTCAGGAAGGTATTCCGTCCCGGGCCGCCGTAGAGACAGAATTGGCAAACAAGCAACTCCCCTTTCCCGCAAGCGGGAGAGGGGCAGGGGGTGAGGGCGGTTAGCGTCGTGAGAATTTTCAAGTCCCTGGAGAAGCAATGAATACCGGCAAGCTGGTGCGACTGAATCGGATCTTTTCTCATCCCTCGAAGCAACTCTGTTCGGTGGCCGTCGATCATTTTATGGGTTATGGGCAGGGCTTGCCGTCCGGCTTGCGGCACATCGGCGCCACCCTGGCGGCGGTAGCCGCCGCTCAGCCCGACGCGGTCACCATGCACAAAGGCATTGCAGCATCGGCCTGGGGACCCTATGCCGGCCGAATTCCCTTCATCCTTCAGAGCTCGGCCATTCGACCGGACGACTCGGCCCAAGAGCAAGTCGCCGATCCGACGGACGCGGTGCGATTGGGGGCCGACGCCTTCGCCGTCGCCGCCTTTGTCCGCGGTCCCAGCGAGGGCCATTACGTGCGAGTGGTGGCCGACTGCGTCCGGCAGGCAGCCGCTTTCGAAATGCCGGTTATATGTCACATTTATCCCCGCAACGGCGACGGCACCATTTCCTTCGCGCCGGAAGATATTGCCTGGGCGGTGCGTTGCGCCGTGGAAGTCGGGGTAGACGTGGTCAAGACGCCGTATTGCGGGGAAGTGGCCGCTTACGCCCAAATCATTGACGATTGCCCGGTGCCGCTGGTGGCCGCCGGCGGACCGCAGGCGGCTTCGCTGCACGCCGCCCTGGACATGATTGCCCAGGTGATCCGCGCCGGCGGCCGCGGGGCCACCATTGGACGTAACATTTGGGGCATCGACAAGATTACCGCCGCGGTGCAGGCCTTCAAGGCCGTGATTCACGACGGCAAGAATGCCGACGAAGCCCTTCGTCTCGCCGGCCTGGCCGGCTCGCCAGACGAGAAACGTTAGCGAAGCTGACAGGAAAGGCAAGGTGCATGGCTGCCGACCTTCACGCCCTGGCAAAGACCATGGAAGAGGCGTTGGCCGAACTACCCATGTTCGACGTCCACACGCATCTGGTCGGCGGCCGAATGGGCGGGCAAGGGCTGCACGACATTTTGTTGTACCACATGGTCATCAGCGACCTGTACGCCGCCGGATGTCCGCGCGGGGCCCGGTTGACGCAGTTTCCCGGCCAGCCGACGCGTGAGGAAGCCCACCAGCGCATCGCCGAGGCTGTCCCTTATCTCCCGCTGATCCGCAACACCAGTTGTTCCTGGGGAATCCGACTTATTCTCGAGGATCTCTACGGCTGGCGGGAGCCGATCACCGCTGAGAACTGGCGGCGGCTGGACGACTTGATTCGTCAGCGGGCCGACGATCGCGAGTGGCCGCGATCGATCTTCGACCGGCTCAACATTCAGCGGACCTGCACGGAGAGCGCCCGGCGCGGCTGCGGCGGAGACGACAACCGGCTGCAATACTCGATCGAATGGTGTTTTTTCACCCGCTGCCAATGGGACGAGTTCGATACCGCCTTGTACGAACTGGAAAAGGCATGGGGCCGTCCGCCCGAGGTCCCTTCGCCGATCGGCGGCGGAAACCGTCCGCCCACCGACCGCACCATCCGCACCCTCGACGACGTTCACGCCGCCGTAGCTCATTATGTGGACAGCATCCCGTACGATCTGGTCATTTCCACGGCGGCCGGCATCTCCACCGACATCGACTACCGGCAAGTCAGCGACGGCGAGATGGCCGCGGCCCTGGCGCGGCGATCGCAGGCCGGGCCGCCGGAACGCGACATTTATGCCTCGTACATCAACGAGCTCTTCCTCAGCGGCCTGGAAAGACATGCCGAAGAGATTGTCTACCAGTTCAGCCTGGGGGCCGAGCCGCTGCCATTTGAGACCGCCAGCCGGCTCTCGCAGCGGACGATCGGTCAGGTGGCCGAGATGATTGCCCGCCACCCGCGGCTGCGGTTCCAGTGTTTCCTCTCCAGCCGCCACGCCAACCAATCGTTCTGCACCCTCGCCCGCGAGCTGCCCAACTTCAGCCTGGCCGGCTACTGGTGGCACAGCTTCTTCCCCGACACCATCCGCCAGGTCATCGCCGAGCGGCTCGACATGCTGCCGGTCAACAAGCAGATCGGTTTCTTCTCCGACGCCTACTGCGCCGAGTGGGTCTACGGCAAGACCCTGCTGGTGCGGAAGCAACTGGCCCGGGTGCTGGCCGAGAAGATTTTACAGGGTCAATATACCCGCGACGACGCGTTGGGCATCGCCAAATCGGTCCTTTTTGAAACCCCGCAAACCCTGCTGGGCATGGTCCCACGGAAAAGTTGATGCAAGGAGAACCCTCATGAGATGGCGCATCGGACTCGTTGCGATCGTGTTGATTTCGTCCCCGGTTTTTGCCGCCGAGCGCACCGTTTTCCAGATCGGCAAACCCGACCACGACTATGCGGAGTTCGCCCTGGCCGGCAATTTCCAGGCCTATGCGGCCAAGTTCGGTCGGAAACCGATCGTCTTCGAGGTCGGCCGTAGCCAGGCCGGTAAGGACTGGCCCTTCATCCAGCCCGGCCCGACCGACGCTTGGGCGGGCAGCCGCGTGCATTTGCAAACGATCCGCTTCGACTTGCCCGACGAGCCGCGGGGAATCTTCACGCTGAAAATCGAGTTTGTCGACACCCAGCAGTCCTGGCCGCCGCGCTACGCGATTACCGTAGCCGGTCGTAGCGGCTTTGTCCAGCTTTCGCCCGGCGGCGGCGACGGTTCGCTCTCCAATCCTCGGCTGGGCAAGCCGCAGAAACTGGAATTGGTACTGCCCGCGAGATTCTTCAAGAAGGGAGTGAACGAAATCACGCTGGCGTGCGTCGAGGGGTCGTGGGTGGAGTACGACGCGATCACCCTGACCAATGATCCCGAATCGCAACTGCCCGCCGCCGATATCCAGAGCGTCAGCGTGCGGCCCACGCCGCTGTTCGTCCGCCGCCATGGCCAGGTCTGCCGGGCAGTGGACGTGGCCGTCAACCTAACCGCCCCGGCCGCCGATCTGCTGCTCAAGGTCGAGGCCGCCGGAGAGAAATTCGAGGTGCCGATCAAGCAACTGCCCCAGCTCGGCGCGGCCGCCGAAGAGATCGGCATCCCCGACTCGCCCGAGCCGGTTGAGGTCAAGGTGACGGCGATTCTCGGCCAGCACAGCAAGTCGGCCAGGGCGCGGGTCATGCCGCAGCGGAAATGGAAGGTCTTCGTCGCCCCCAGCTCGCACACCGACATCGGCTACACCAACCTTCAACCCATCTGCGCCGAGCGGCACTGCAAGAACGCCGATACAGCGGTGGACTTGTGCCGCCACTACCCCGGTTTTGCCTGGAACCTGGAGGTCGCCTGGCAGGCCGAGAACTATTTCAATACCCGTAAGGGCGAGCTGCTGGCCGATTTCATCCATTTCGCCCAGCAAGGCCGGATCGGCATCCAGGCCCTCTATTGCAACATGCTGACCGGGCTGTGCTCGCCCGAAGAGGCCTGCCGGCTCACCTGGTATGCCCACAAAGTCTGCCGCGAGCATAACATCCCCTATGTCAGCGCCATGATCAGCGACGTGCCGACGCAAGAGGCATCGCTGCCAATGATCCTGGCCAATTCCGGCATTCGCTATTTTTCCAGCGGCATCAACAACGACCGCGCCTACACCTTCACCAAGATGCAGAACAAGTGCCCGTGCTGGTGGGAAGGGCCGGACGGCAGCCGGGTGCTGATGATGTATATGCACGGTTACGCGCAGGCGGCGGGTTGGGGGTTGGATACGAGCGTGGAAGCGGCCCGGCCGCGGGTATTGGCGAACCTGGCCGGCTACGAAGCCCAGCAGAACTATCCTTACGACGCGGTGTTCCTGCACGGCGGGGTGAGCGACAACCAGCCGCTGAACGCCCGCCTGGCGGAAGTGGTCAAGCAGTGGAACGACCGATACGAATATCCCAAGCTCATCCTCTGCCCCAATTGGGCCTTCTTCGAATACATCGAGAAGCACTACGGCGACAAGCTGCCGGTCTACCGCGGCAGCGCGGGCACCTACTGGGAAGACGGGGCCGGCTCGTCAGCCCACGAGACGACCCTCTGCCGAAACGCCCAGGAGTCGCTCGATGTCGGACGGACGCTGCTGGCGCTGGCTCATCGGATTGACCCGCAGAAGCAGTACTCGGCAGACTCGCTCCACAAAGCCTGGCGCGACTGCATGCTTTACGACGAGCACACCTGGGGCGCCTATTGCTCGATCACCCAACCGGAGAGCAAGTTCACCAAGGACCAGTGGAAGATCAAGGCCCAATTCGCGGCTGACGCCGACATTCTCGCGCGGGCGAAGCTGGAAGGGGGCAAAATGACACTTGCGTCGCTGGTGCGGGCAGACGCCACGGTCTTGGCCGTCTTCAATCCGAGCAGTTGGCCGCGAACCGGCACCGTCTCGGTTAACCTCCCGGACGCGGCCATCGCCGACCCGAACGTTGTCTCATGCCGGTTGCCCGGACGCCCAGAGACGCTGCTGATCGTCAAAGACGTGCCGGCCTGCGGATATCTTGTGCTCAGACTGACTCGGGGGCCAAAACCTCCCGAGTTCAAGCCAGCCGAAGGTCGAGTAATCGAGAGCAAGTTCTATCGAGTCGAGTTCGATCCGGCCAGCGGCGGGATCACCAGTATTCGCGACAAGGAATTCGACCACGAGTTGGTCGACGCGAGCGCGCCGTTTAAGCTTAACCAGTACGTTTACGTGGCCGGCGGCAAGGGCTCGCGAATCGTCTCCAACCCGAACGGGCCGCGGCCGAAACTCACAATCTCGGGTTCAGGCAGTGCAACGCTCAAGCGATACACGCTCCCTGGCATCGGCGAACTGATGATGGTCGAGACGTCGGCTCTGATGACGCCCAAGATCAAAACTATGGTGGTTGTCTGGGACAACTTGAAGCGAATCAACATCAGCAACTCGCTGACCAAGAAGCTCACCTACGATAAGGAAGGCGTCTATTTCGCCTTCCCGTGGAAAGCCCAACAGCCGACATTTCGCTACGAGGCCCCGGCGGCAATTGTTAACGCCAACACGGACATGCTGCCCGGCGCGTGCCTGAATTGGTTCACCGTCCAGCACTTTGTGGAGATGGAAGGACACGACGCGACGGTAGCCTGGGCAACGCCCGATGCGCCGTTGGTCTGCTTCCAGGACATCTTTCGCGGCAATTGGCTCGAAAAGCTGCCGATGACTACCGGGCACATGTACTCCTACGTTATGAACAACTACTGGCACACCAATTATCTGGCTGGACAAGGCGGCGACTTCACCTTCCGCTACTCGATCACCAGCCGGGCGAAGAGCGACCCTGTGGCCTCAGCCCAGTTTGGCTGGGCGGCCTCGAATCCGCTCCAGGCGGTGGTGGTCAAGACGAATCCGCAAGGCCCTCTGCCGGCTGAGCCGACGAGCCTCGTGTCGCTCGCTGAGCCGAATGTGATTGTGATCGGCACCAAGCTGGCCGACAAGGGCACCGGGCTTGTGCTGCGGCTGTGGGAAGTGAGCGGCCAGGCGACGACCGCGCACATCAAGCTCGCGCCGCAGATCCCGGCCATGAAGGCCGAGGCGTGCAACCTGATGGAAGAGCCCGCCCAGCCGCTTGAGGTCCGCGAGCAAACCGTGGCCATCCCAATCCGCGCCCGCGGCCTGGCGACGGTACGGATCGAGTGACCTTTGCTCCGCAATTTGCATTTTTCATTTTTCATTTTTCAATTTTCATTTTGCATTTCCGTCATGGAACACGACATTGCCAAGGCGCTCGAGGTCTGGACCCTACAGAACCTGCTGGACATTTCCATCATCCTCGGCCTCCTGGCCTCCGGCATGGCGATGGTCCAGGGCTACTATCAATCGCTGGAAAAGCACCTCTCACTGCGGGTGTCGATCGAATGGTGGCGGATCTTCACGGTTCTCTTGGTGGACGTTTTTCTGGCGGTCGTGGTCCTGGTCGGCTACCTGGCCCTCAACCCGGACATCATGGCCGACATCAAGATGGCGGTGCCGTTTTATCCGGTGGCGACGATCCTCTGCGCCGTCGCCCTGGTGCTGCGGTTGTTCTACGGCGGCCACCAGCCGGGTTCCAAGAACTTTTGGCGATCGCTCTACCTAATGCTGGCGGCCAACGCGATCAATATCCTTGGCTTCACCTTCATCATGGAGGCCGCCAGCGACGAATATCTCGCCAAGCACCCGAGTGCCTTCTGGGGGTATCTCAAGACCCACTTGCGCTCCAATGCCGATCCCTGCGGCCTGGTGCTCAGCCAGGCGACTTTTTACATTTGCTTTCCGATCCTGATGGCCGTCACGGTGTGGGGGATTGCCTCAGCGGTGCGGCAAATCAAAACCCGGAAAGGAGAATAGCGGATGAATTGGCAGTGGAGACTCGTCCAGCGCGACTGCACCGGCTGCGGCATCTGCGCCGACGTGTGCGAACATGGCGCGCTCCGCATGACGCCGGCAACGGCCTACCCCGAGGCAATCCCTCTGGCCTGCACGGGTTGCATGACGTGCACGGCCGAGTGCCCTTTCGGAGCCATCGAGGTGACCAATAGGGGATGAGGGATAAGGGATAAGGGCGGAAACATGCGAACCCTAAGCACTAAGAACTTAGAAGTCGCTCCGTCCATTTTGCATTTTGCATTTTTCATTCTTCACGTGCCATTCGGCCCTCTTGCCAAGCACGGGCTAACGTGCTGAATCGAACCATCGCGGATTTCGAAGAGCCGATCAGCCAGCGATTCCGCCTCGGCGCGGTTGTGGGTCACGTGCAACACGGTGAGCGGCCCCTGCAGGCGGATCGCCCGCAGCAGCGCGTGCATCTCGCCACGTGTATCTTCATCCAAGGCGCTCAGCGGCTCGTCCAACAACAAGACCTCGGGCTGGGCGGCCAAGGCCCGCCCCAGAGCGACGCGCTGTGACTCGCCTCCACTCAGTCCGTGAGGCTTGCGGTCCAACAGGTGGCTGATACCCAGGAACTCCGCCATCTGCTCGACCCGCGCCTCGACCGCGGCCCGGCCCCAGCGACGCACCACCAGCGAGAATGCCAGGTGGTCGCGAACGGTCAGCGTCGAGAAAAGGGCCATGTCCTGGGGGACGTAGCCGACGCCACGGGCGGCCGGCTTCAGCCCAGTCACGTCGCGGCCCATCAGCCGGACCGATCCGGCGGCGATGGGCCGCAGCCCGCAGATCGCTTCGAGGATCGTGGTCTTGCCGCTGCCGGTGCGGCCCATCAAGACGCCGTAGGCGCCGCCGGGCACGTCCAGCGTGATGTTGCGGAGCGAGAACCCGCCTTGATGGACCGAAATTTGGTTTAATGAGATCACGGCAGTCAGAGCAACCCCGTTCCACGCAGGCCGAACAGGCGGGCCAGAATCAGCACCACCAGCGCAGTCACCACCATCATTAACGACACGGCCGCCGCTACTTCGATGTTTCCAGTGCTCAGTTCGAGGAAGACCGTCGTCGGCAACACCTCGGTGCGCAAGCGAGTGGCCCCTGAGAAGACCAGGATCGGTCCAAACTCGCCCAGCGCCCGCGCCCAGGCCAAAGTGGCCGCCGTCAGCACTCCCCGCCGCGCCTCCGGCAAGGTGATCCGCCAAAAGGCCTGGCAGCGGCTGCAACCGAGAGTCATGGCCACCTGTTCGGTCCGCGGGCTGATCTGGTCGAAGGTGACCCGCATGGTCCGCACGGCAAACGCGCAGGCCACTGTAAACTGGGCGAGTATGATGCTGGGCACGGCAAAAGTCACCGGGATGATCCGTTCGACGGCCCGGCCTAGCGGCGTTTGGAAGAGCACCAGCAAGCCTAATCCGATCACTAGCGGCGGCAGCACGATCGGGATGTCGAGCATGGCGTCCACCAGGTTGCGGCCGGGGAAATTGCAGCGCGATAGTACGTAGCCGGCCGGAATGGCCACCCAAAGGGCCAAGAAGGTCGTGAACGTACAGGAAAGCAGGCTCAGCCGTAAGGCGAAACGGACGTCCTCACTCTGGACGGCAGCCAACACGTATGCCGGCGAGGTGAAGGCCCCAAGGGCCGTCAGGATGGCTGCAATCAAGGCGATGTACGATCCCAGCAGCGTGCTCAGCCCGATCAGGAACAGCCCATCGAAGGAACGCTCTACCCGGCCGGCAGATCGGTCGGGAAGCGCAGTTTCGGCCGCCGGCGGCTGGGGGACTGTCCCGATTTTTGCGGCGGGCACCACCGGGCACCGACGCGCAGCGTTGGTCGGCGTGGTCGGCCACAAAAATGGGACTGTCCCCTTCTGCGGCTGAACCGGCTCTTCGCTCACTGCGATCCTCCCTGGGCCATCCACTGGAAGCCCGAAGCCAGGAAGTGTTTCTGCGAACTCGGCGTGAGGATCGCTTCCAGCAGCCGCCGCATGATGTACTTGTGCCGGGAATCCTTGGCCACGGCAT
>JAJYGU010000224.1 GCA_021784975.1 Planctomycetota bacterium | reverse complement strand
ACCGCGCCACATCTCGACTCTACTGGCCGCATCGCAACCCGAAGCGTAAGCGAGGACGGCTACAAGACTTAGCCTCGCTTACGCTTCGGGTTACGATTGCGCACCCTGCGTAGCGCACGTCCGGAGGTGTGAATGATCCGGGCTAACCGTTCACGGGTTAGCGACTGGTTCTCTTATTCACCACTGGCACGCCCAAGCTGGACGTATAGAATCACACTGGGTTTTGCAGACTTCCAGCCCAAGCGAGGACTTTGCCATGTCGCAATCAACCACCTCCGCCGGTCAACGGGCGTGCGCTTTTCTGCCGCTCAATCAACGGCCTGCCAAGCCGCGATCGCGGGGCGTCACCGAGATTCGCGGACCTTACTACACGCCGATGGGCAAGCGCTACCTTGCCGACCTGCTGGAGACGATGGGCGATTATATCGACGCCCTGAAGTTTGCCGGCGGCTCGTTCGCCCTGATGCCCGAGAAGGCCGTCAAGGAAATCATCGACCTGTGCCACGACTACGACGTGTTGGTCTCGACCGGCGGGTTCATCGAGCACGTGCTGACCCAAGGACCGGAAGCCGTTGCCCGGTACATCGCCGAATGCCAACGGCTGGAGTTCGACATTGTCGAGATCTCCAGCGGTTTCATCTCAATCCCGGCCGACGACTGGCTCAGGCTGGTGGAGCGGGTGGAAAAGGAGGGCCTGAAGGCCAAGCCGGAGGTGGGCATTCAGTTCGGGGCCGGCGGGGCCACCTCGGCTGCCGAGCTGGAGGCCGAAGGCACCCGCGACCCCAAAGGGGCCATCGCCCTGGCCAAGCGGTTCCTGGACGCCGGGGCCTACATGATTATGATCGAATCGGAAGGGATCACCGAGAACGTCCGGGCGTGGCGGACGGATGTCATCGCCGAAATCGGCAACGCCCTGTCGCTGGATCGGGTGATGTTCGAGGCGGCCGACCCGGAGGTGTTCGCCTGGTACGTGAAGAATTACGGCCCCGAGGTGAACCTGTTCGTCGATCACAGCCAGATCGTGCAATTAGAATGTCTGCGGTCGGGCCTCTGGGGAACCAAGAGCCTGTGGGGCCGCATCTTGACGTACAAGGGCTAAAAAGGGGATAAGTTCAATTATTGACCGGAAGGGGCGGTTGGGATATCAGGGGACCTACAAATCCTTTCCGGTCGAAGCCGACGAACACTTGCTTACCGTTCTGTGTTACGTGGAGCGGAACGCCCTCCGTGCCGGTCTGGTGGCGCGGGCGGAGGGCTGGCGCTGGTCCAGCTTGTGGCGGTGGCGACACGGGGAGGTCCTGGAAGATGTGCCCGCTTTGACTGAGTGGCCCGTCGAACGACCACGACAATGGCTCTTGCAGGTCAACCGCCCGCAGCCGAAGGGCGAACTGGAGGCTCTGCAAACGTCGGTGCAACGGGGGCGGCCTTTCGGCGCCAAGCTCTGGCAGGCAATGACGGCGGAAAGCCTCGGACTCGAATCGACCTTTCAACCGCGTGGAAGACCAAGGAAGGACAGATAATTGGACTTAGCGGCCGTCCAAGAACAAGTTGGGGACTGTCCCAATTTTCGTCCGACGAAAATGGGACTGTCCCCTTGGCGAAAGTGGAAGTTGTTGCTGGACGGCCGCTTATCCCCTTTTTCTCCCCCGCTTTGCAATGACTTCCCGTATCACATCGCGCCAAATCCTGTAAACGTGGGGCGTAAAGTGAATCGGGTCGACGAGCATCTCTGGTGGGACGTTGCCGCTGGAGTCGACGATGCGCGGCGCGAGGTCTACGGTGACTACATTCGATCGGCCCCTACAGACGCCCTTCATCTCCCGCCGAAGACGCGATAGTGCTGCGTTGGTGATTGGCCCCGGCATGGCCGACTGGGAAACCAGAACGTCGTTCACGGGCTGCGGCAGCAGGACCACCACAAACTGGTCTTGTAGACAGTCCAACAACCTGCCGAACTCCTGGAGCATTTCCGATCGCGGGGTGCCGGCGGACAAGTCCGTCGTTCCGACGTGTATCACCACGATTGCCGCGGACTTGGCAGCCGACACGTGCTCGAGCGCCGCATGGACCATGCAACTGTCCTGGAAAAACCCCTTCTCGGAGGCGCTCAGCGGCGCGCAATCGTGCAGGAACATGACTTGCGAATCGCCCATCATAAATACAGGGAGCGTGGTGAACGGCCGCAGCGTTTTCGCTGCCGCTTCCATGTTCACCGCAAGCTGCAAGCGCAAGACCGCTGGGTCGCCACGCCAGCCCATGGGCCTGCCGGTAAGCATGGCCAGGAGATGCGCCGCTTTGAACCGCACGGGAAAGCCAAGTTTGCGCGATCCGTACCACTCGGCAGAAAACACCGCTACAAAGCTCGTCGCCGCCATTGCCGACAGCATGACGACACTTGGCAAAACTCGCTTGTCCATTGAAATACCGCTGCCTTTGGGGGCGAAAAGCCGGTGAAATGGTGTCGCCAAAGCTGGGCAATCAATTCTCCCAGGTGCGAGGAAATCTGGGCCTGCACCGAGTCTTGCGTCAAACTGCGCGCGAAGGGGGACAGTCCCATTCCGGCGGCGACCAGGCTGCCGCGTGGTGCCCGCCGCAAAAATCGGGGCCGTCCCGGGCATCTCAACACTCAACCCGGTTGATGTAGTCGATGAGTTGCCGCAGCCGGCCGTAGTTGCGGCGGTTGAAAGGAAAGATCAACCGCGGCAGATCGGCGAGTCCAGGCTCGTCTTTTTCCTCCGGCAGGGGATGCCCCAGACTAAACTGCCCGGCAACTAGGATGTCCTGGAACTGGCGGTTAATCTCGGCCAACTGCGGCTCGCACAATGGCCGTTGCAGGCGGAACACCAGGTTGGATCGCACGTACCGCATGCTGTGGTAGACGCGGTAGAAGGTGAGGATCTGATCCACGGCGTCCTCCACCCGATCGGTCGAGTGGAACAGCGACAGGTCTTCGGCGGAAATCATGCTCCGCTCGAGCAACTGCCGGCTGACGAACGCGAGAAAACTCGGCCAGTAATCGCCGCCCGGCTCATCCAGCAGGACCACCGGCATCATGTCGTGTTTGCCGGTTTGCAGCAGGGTGAGCACTTCCAAACCTTCGTCGAGGGTGCCGAAACCGCCGGGCATCAGGCAAAAGGCGTCGCTTTCCTTGACGAACATCAGCTTGCGGGTGAAGAAATACTTCATGTACACCAGCTTGCGGTCGCCGGAGATGACGGGATTGACCGCCTGCTCGAACGGCAGCAGGATATTCAGGCCCATCGCGTGGTCGCGGCCTGCGCCGACGTGTCCGGCCTCCATGATCCCGCTGGCGGCCCCGGTAATCACCAGCCAGTCGCGCCGGGCCATCTGCCGGCCCAATTCGGCGGCCTGGCGGTAGGCCGGCTGATCGGGGGAAGTGCGGGCGGAGCCAAACACAGTCACCTTGCGGCGGCGGCGGTAGGGCGAGAACACTTTGAAGGCGTAACGCAGTTCCCGCAAGGTGCGGCTGAGGATCTTCAGGTCGCCGCGGCTGGTATGATCGCTGGCCAGCTTGTCGGCCGACTGCTTGATCAGGTCGATCAATGCGGCGATGCGTTTGGGCGGCGAAGGGGAGGGGGTGCTATCGGTCACGGACATCTTCCAGGAGCGAGTCGAGGGCAGAAAGCCTTATTGTATCTGAAATGTGGGTGGGCGAACAAATCGGAACCGGATGGCGGCATGGCTAGCGCGCGGTGCAGTAGATGCAGGAGCGGGAATCCACCTAGCCCGTCGTAGACACTTGCCTTTGTTGGACGACTGCCGGAAAATTCCAATATGAACGCCATGTCGCTGGAATCCACATGCACGGTGATTGCTTTGGGGGCAAGTTACAGCTCGCTTGACCTGGATGCCCTGGACGACATCGGCAGCCTGTTGCTGACGCGGGCGGTGACTGCCGTGCCGCCGCGGCTGGTGCTCGACATGTCGCAGACCAGCTTCATCGGCTCCACCTTTCTCGACTTGCTGGTGCGGACGTGGAATCGCCTTGCCGAAAGGCACGGGACGATGGTGCTGTGCGGCGTGCAGCCGGGTTGTGCCGAGGTGTTGCGGGCAGCCCGTCTGGATTTGGCCTGGCCCTGCTACGCCGCCCGCAAAGAGGCGGTGCAGTCGCTAAGTTGCTAACCGTGCCGTAGCTTGCCGAAGATCAGCGAGCCGTTGTGGCCGCCGAAGCCGAAGCTGTTGGACATGGCCACCGAGACTTTGCGCTGGCGGGCCTGATTGGGCGTGTAGTCGAGATCGCACACCGGGTCGGGGTGCTCGTAATTGATCGTCGGGGGAATGACCCCGTCGCGAAGGGTCAGCAGGCAGAGCACCAGCTCCACTCCGCCGCTGGCCCCCAGCAGGTGACCGAGCTGGCTCTTGGTGCTGGAGATGCTGATCGTCTTGGCGTGTTCCTTGAAGACCGCCTTGACGGCGGTGGTCTCGGCCTCATCGCCCAGCGAGGTGCTGGTGCCGTGGGCGTTGATGTAGTCGATGTCGGCGGGATCGAGGCGGGCGTCTTGGATGGCCCGGGCCATGGCATAGGCGGCGGCCACGCCGTCCTTGTCCGGGGCGGTGATGTGCCCGCCGTCGCAACTGCAGCCGTACCCGTAGACCTCGCCGTAAATGCGTGCCCCGCGGCGGGCGGCATGTTGATACTCTTCCAACACCGCCAGGCCGGCGCCTTCGCTGAGGACGAAGCCGTCGCGGTCGCGGTCGAAAGGGCGGCTGGCGCGGGCCGGCTCGTCGTTGCGTTCCGAGAGGGCCCGCATGGCGGTGAACGCGCTGAGGCCGATGTGCGTCAGGGCGGCTTCGCTGCCGCCGGTGATCATCACGTCCACTTCGTCGTCGCGGATCAGCTTGTAGGCGTCGCCGATGGCGTTGGTGGCGCTGGCGCAGGCGGTCACCACCACCTGGTTCGGCCCCTTCAAGCCGTATTCGATGGCCAGTTGTGCGCTGGCGGCGTTGCCGATCAGCTTGGGGATGGTGAAGGCCGAGATCTTGTCCGGCCCGCGGTCGAGCAGCCGCTTGTGCTGGGTCTCGATGGTTTCCAAACCGCCGATCCCCGAGCCGAGCAGGACTCCGCAGCGCCAGGGGTTCTCCTTGCAGAAGTCGATCCCCGAGTCGCGGACCGCGTCGATGCCGCCGACCTGAGAGAACTGGACGAAACGGTCGAAACGCTTGACCTCCTTGGCGTCAATGTAGCCGTCGGGCGACCAGTGGCGGACCTCGCCTCCAAACCGGACGCGGTATCCTTCCACGTTCATCCGCTGGATCGGGCCGACGCCGCTCTCGCCCTGGCAGATGCGAGTCCAGAGCTCTGCCACCTTGCAGCCGAGCGCAGTAATGGCGCCCAAACCGGTTACGACGACGCGACGTGTCATGGCGATCCGTCAGGAGGAGGAAGTCTCGGTGCTGGCAACCGCCCTTTCGATGTGCTCGATGGCTTGTCCGACGGTTTGGATCTTTTCGGCCACGTCATCCGGGATGTTGATGTCGAATTCCTCCTCCAATTCCATGACCAGTTCGACCGTATCGAGGGAGTCGGCCCCCAGATCGTTGACGAACGAGGTTTCCCGGGTGATCTGATCTTTGCTGACGCCTAGCTGCTCGGCAACGATATCAATAACGCGCTGTTCGACTGAGGCCACCGTAAGGGTCCTCCTGCTGCCACGATTGCTCTGGGGGGTGCACTCCGATGGCACCGCCCACCCATAACGCTGGAAGGCCGGACGGGGTAAAGTCCCTGCGTCTTGCCCCCCTTCTCACACATTGGGGGAAGATATAGCGGTTTTTGCCTCCCGTGTCCATATCGCCCGAACGATTTTTCGTGTCCATCCGCCGCAGCCGCCACAGCTTGGTTCGTTGCGACTAAACGGTCAGCCCGCCATCGACGGTCAGTACATGGCCGGTAATAAATGAGGCCGCATCGCTGGCCAGGAACAGTACGGCGTCGGCCACATCCTGAGGTTCACCTAACCTACATAGGGGGATGCGCTTGCGAACCTCCTGCAAGATCTCCTCCCCCAGCACGGCGGTCATATCGGTGGCGATGAACCCCGGCGCCACCGCGTTGACCGTGATGTTCCGGCTGGCCAACTCCTTGGCCACGGTGCGTGTCAGACCGATCACTCCCGCCTTGGAGGCCGAGTAATTGGCTTGGCCCGGGTTTCCAATCATACCCGATATGCTGGCGACGTTGATGATCCGGCCCTGGCGGTTTTTCATCATCGGCCGGGCAGCGGCCCGGGTGAACAGAAACGTGCCTTTCAGGTTGATGTTCAGCACCGCCTCCCATTGCTCGTCCTTCATGCGAACGACCATGTTATCGCGGGTGATGCCGGCGTTGTTGACCAGAATGTTCAAATCACCCCACTTCTCAAGCACCTCCTCCACGACTTGGTTTACGCGACCGCTGTCGCTCACGTCGCAGGAAAACGGTTCGGCAACTCCGCCCGCCTCATGGATCAGCGATGCGGTCTCCGACACGGCGTCCAGGTTCACATCGATGCAGGCCACCTTCGCGCCGGCTGCTGCCAGCGATTGGGCGATGACCCGTCCCAGACCTCGGGCGGCACCGGTCACCAGGGCCACCTGCTCGTCAAGATTAGTTGAAATTCGGCGTTTGATCGGCTCTTCCGGCACGACAATCGCTCCTCCCTGAAGGATGCCCCTTAGCCATACTCGCTAGTTCACACATCGACGCTCTGGCAGGCCACCCGTCGGTCAATGCGACGAAGCAGCCCGCGGAGCACACGCCCTGGTCCGACCTCATAGAACTGGTCAAACCCCTGCTGGAGCAAGTAACGCATCGAATCTTCCCAGCGGACTGGCTGCAGAATCTGCCGCACCAGGATCTTTCGGATTTCTTCGGGGTCGTCGTGCGGCCGGGCATCGATGTTCGCGACCACTGGGATCCGCGGTTTTCGCATGGGCACGTCGGCCAGGGCCTCGGCACAACGCTGGTCGGCCGGGCGCATAATCTTAGTATGGAACGCGCCGGCTACGGCCACCGGCACGGCCTTCATCGCTCCAAACGACTGGGCCATCTCGGCTGCCCGCTCACAGGCCCCTTGGCTGCCGGAGATCACGATAGTCGCCGGACACAGCAGGTTGGCAATTTCCAGGATCTCGCCCTGTCTGGCCTTTTCGCAAAGGGCCGCCACCTCGACCTGTTCCAACCCCAGCACGCTTACCATGCCGCTGGGCGTAGCGTCGGCCGCTTCCTGCATGGCGGCCCCGCGGCGTTGCACCAATGCCAGCCCGTCTTCAAACTCCATTACCCCGGCAAAGACGTTGGCGGTATACTCGCCCAGGCTCAAGCCGGCGGTGGCCTCGCAGGCCAACACCACCTCAGGCGACTCCTCGCGGAGCCACTCCAAAGCGGCCAGACTGGTGACGAAAATCGCCGGCTGGCTGTAGACCGTCGAGTCCAGCTCCTCGGCCGGTCCTTCAAAGCAGAGCTTCGCCAAGTCGTAACCGAGGACCTCGGCCGCACGATCGTACAACTGGCGGACGCTGGGAAGCGACTCTGCCAGCCGCTTGCCCATCCCCACCGTCTGCGCGCCCTGCCCGGGGAAGAGAAACGCGATCCTGCTCAAGACTCGGTCTCGACGACTTTCCGGCCCATGTAGTGGCCACAATTGGGACAAACCACGTGCGTCGGCAGCGCCTTGCTACACTGGGGACAATAGGAAAGCTGCTTCGGCTTCTTGGCGTCGTGCGCGCGGCGGCTGCCGGTTCGCGCGTTGCTCTGTCTGCGTTTTGGAACGGCCATAGGCTCTCTTCACGCGGCGCCCGAGGGCATCGGGCCTCCGGTCCCCCAAAAATCTTGTCGGCGGCAAATGAAACTTAGAATCCTAAACCACACCGGCAGTTGTGTCAACGGCATGGGGCGAGAAATTGCTCTGGACAGAGTGGCCGAAAACGCTACCCTATGCTCCCCCTCGGGGGATGACGTCTCGCCCGGTACCGTACGCTGAGCTGATGGACGCAATGGAGTGGCAGAAGGAGTCTGCCCATGAAGTGGCGTTGGTGGATAGTTCTCCTCGGGCTGGGACTATCGAGTTGCCGGAGCCCGACGCCGACGGTTGACCCCTTTTTCGGGCGCGCCACCGTTCCGCCGCCACCGACGGGGGCAGCCTGCGCTCCACTGGTGGGAACCTCTGGCCCACCGCCTGTTTCTTACCAACCGTCCCTTTTGACCCCCGCCCCCACGTCTTACATTGGGGCAACGCGATCGCCAACGCTTCCCCCTCCTGGCCCGCCACCGACCACTCCGCCTCCGGCGATGCGGGCGACGCCCCCGTCTACCGTGGCTCCGGCAGCAGGCGTGCGGTCGCCAGGCCCGTCTTCGCTAGCGCCTCCCGCGACGTCTCCAACACCGCCCGGATTCGCACCAAGCGTCGTACCAACCCCCGCGGCAGCTTCTCCGCCGCCCTACGGACCCCTGCCGGCGTCACCTTTGGCCGTCCCTGCCAGACCGCCGGCGATGCAAACCACTCCGCGAATCACGCCTTACGGGACGGGACGTCTGCTGCCGATTGCGCCAGCCGGGGTAGCCTGTCCACCCGCCGCCTCGTCAACACCAGCAAACCCTTATTGCCCGTCGATGCCGGTTGCGCCCGTTGTGCCGGCAACGCAACCGCCTATTCCAATACCGGCAGCGAATCCGTCGCCGCCGTCGTCCTATGAGCCACCGGCAGGCGGGCCTCGCTATCAGATAGCTACCCTTCAGCCCCGTCCGAAGGACGATTCTTCCATCCAACCGGCGGCCGACAACACGCGTTAACCGTTGCGTCGTATACTGGTAAGGTAGTCGGTTTGGCGACCTAGATCATCCCGCCGCAGCGATTCGACCCGTGCGACTCTCCTTATCGACCCTGGAAGGCTATCTGACTCCGTTGGCCAACGGCCTGAACCGCTGGCGGCTGATGCGCTGGAAGGGGCTGCTGCCGGCGATCGCCGCCTTGGAGCCGGAACTACAGGCCCTCAGCGACGCCCAACTCCGCAAGCGGAGTCTCTCGGTCCGCTATCGGGCCAAGAGCGGTGTGCCGCTGACGCGGCTGCTGGTGGAGGCCTATGCCTTGGTCCGCGAGGCGGGACGGCGGACCATCAACATGCGGCATTTCGACGTCCAGATCCTCGGCGGCATCGCCATGTTTCACCACTCCATCGTGGAGATGCAGACCGGCGAGGGAAAGACCTTAGCGGCCACTCTGCCGATGTACCTTCATGCGCTGGCGGGCCGCGGCTGTCACCTGGCCACCGTGAACGACTACCTTGCCCGCCGCGACGCCGAGTGGATGCGGCCGATCTACGAATGCCTGGGGCTGACGGTGGGAG
This sequence comes from Planctomycetota bacterium, assembly GCA_021784975.1. Classification (GTDB taxonomy): domain Bacteria; phylum Planctomycetota; class Planctomycetia; order Pirellulales; family Thermoguttaceae; genus JAJYGU01. The sequence continues at coordinate 1,933 of JAJYGU010000224.1, read as the reverse complement.
TGATCGAGACCAAGATGCCGCAGTCGCAACGCCGCAAGGAATACGCCTGCGACGTGACCTACGGCACGGCCAAGGAGTTCGGCTTCGACTTCCTCCGCGATCGGCTGCTGTTAAGACGCATCGCCGAGGGGCAAGGCGATCTGCTGGGCGGCATGTTGGCACAAACGGCGGCGGCCCAGAACAACGAAAAACCGGTGCAAGGCGAACCACACTTCGCCTTGGTCGACGAGGCCGACAGCATCTTGATCGACGAGGCCCGCACCCCGCTAATCATCAGCGCCCTGCCCAGCGAGGAGGAACGGCTGGCGATCGCCAGCTACAAATGGAGCGCCTCGGTCATTCCCGAGTTTGTCGACGAGGAAGACTACGACTACGACCATGAAAAGAAGACCGTCGAGCTGACCCGCGAAGGCCGCCAAAAGGTCCGCACGCTGCCCAAGCCGCCCGAAATGGACACCGTCGGCATGGTCGAAATCTACCAGTACGTCGAGCGGGCAATCCTGGTGGATCGCGAATACCATCTCGACCGGCAATACGTGGTCCGCGACGGCGAGATCGTGATCGTCGACGAGTTCACCGGCCGGCTGGCCGAAGGACGCAAGTGGCGGGCAGGCATCCACCAGGCGGTCGAGGCCAAGCAGGGAGTCGAGGTCACCGTGGAGACCGGCCAGGCCGCCCGCGTGACCGTGCAAGACTTCTTCCTGCGTTACGAGCACCTGGCGGGCATGACCGGCACCGCCATGGGCTCGGCCCGCGAGCTGCGGAGAATTTACCGCTGCCATGTGCTGCCGATTCCCACCAACCGGCCGGCCATCCGCCGGCGCCTGCCCACGCGGGTCTTTGGCAGCGAAGGGGCCAAGTGGGAAGCGATCGTGGATGAGGTCCGCGAGTTGCACGCCCTCGGTCGCCCAATCCTGATCGGCACCCGCTCGATCGACCGCTCCGAGCAGCTTTCCGAACGGTTGAACGCGGCCGGCATCGAGCACCACGTGCTCAACGCCAACCATATCGAGGCCGAGGCGGAGATCGTTGCCCGCGCCGGCCTGCCCGGCCGAGTGACCGTCTCGACCAACATGGCCGGGCGGGGCACCGACATCAAACTGGGCGACGGCATTGCCGATCTGGGCGGCCTACAGGTGATCTGTACCGAGATGCACGACGCCAGCCGCATTGACCGCCAGCTCATCGGCCGTTGCGGCCGGCAGGGCGACCCCGGCACCTACCGCCAGTACCTAGCCTTGGACGACGACCTGCTGCTGGCCGGCCTGGGGCCGAAGAAGGCGGTCAAACTAGAAGAAAGGGGCGAAGCATCGCCGGGCCCGTTCGATTCCTTCGGCCGGCTGTTCCGCAAGGCCCAGCGGATCGTCGAGCGCCGCCACTTCCGCCAGCGGCGATCGCTGATGTACTTCGAGAAGGAACGCAAGAAGGCGCAGCGGCAGATGGGGCAGGACCCGTACCTCGACACGCCGGGGTCGTAACGGAATCTCCCCTCTCCCTCCGGGAGAGGGGAATGGGGTGAGGGGAGTGTGTTAAGCCGCGGGTGCCGGCTCGCTTGCCCGGACGCTCCTTGGAGACGGAACGTGAGATGGCCGAAAATCGACTGGCCGCAGGCTTTCTTGGGGGCTTACCTTGTCCTCAACAGCATAGTGATGGGCCTTGACGCAGTGGGCCTATGCGTGTCTTCCCGTTGGACTGGACTCTTCCAACTCGCATTTTCAATTGCCTTCCTCATCAGCGGTCTTGCGCTGATTCTCCGATCAAGAAAGACAGAATAGTTTCAAATTGACCTACGATCGCCAATAGCCCTCACCCTAACCCCAATACCGTTGAAATAGGGGCCGGAAAAGGGGACATCACTGATTAGTTACTCGTGGGCGGCCGGGACCGCGAAGGCTGAACTCAAGGCCCAAACGCTTGGCCGTGCGTTGCACCC